>CAMJVA010000072.1 GCA_946409145.1 uncultured Enterococcus sp.
TAAATTTTTTCTGGATGTGAGAGATTTTCCCCAATTTTTATCCCGTAACTTACAATACCTATGAGAGCAATAAGGAAAAAACCAATGCGCCGCCATAAAGGTAAGGGGCCCACTAAATTATGGGCAAAAGTATCTACAAAAATCAAAGCGAAAAATCCCAAAAAGAAAATAAACATTAAAATACTTGGAATGAGTTGTGCTAAATAATGAAACCAAGGAAGATGGCAGTTGAAAAGTTCGAACAAAAGATCAAATCCTTTGAAAAGAACAGCTAAAAATAATGCAAAAACAACAAATAATCCAATTGCTAAAGGAAAATTACCCTCTAAAAGACTAGAGAACATTCCATAAGTGACAATAAAAAGGCAGACTAAGAAAAAAAGCAGCGGAA
Source organism: uncultured Enterococcus sp. (assembly GCA_946409145.1). Lineage (GTDB taxonomy): Bacteria > Bacillota > Bacilli > Lactobacillales > Enterococcaceae > Enterococcus_J. The sequence goes on from CAMJVA010000072.1 coordinate 392, forward strand.
TAATAATCAAGACTCGAGCAATTTTTTTGGGAATTTTTTTAATATAGTACAAAAAAATGGCTAAAATAATTCCTGTTAAAATTTTAAATAACCAAGACATCCTCTCACCTCCGAAAATTTTTTCTTAGTATAGCACAGAGAAAAAACCTCGTCAGTATAAATTTAAAATAATTAATGTGACTCAATTAAATATCAGAAAATGGTTGAGCATAGTGAATGGTTCCTGAACTATTTTTCAAAGAATTTGGGAAAAGTTCTTTAATCATAAACGCCTCATCAGGGGCTTCAAAGGGTGGAAAAATATGATACGTGCTAGCTTTGACATAGCCAAATTTTGGATAATAAGTGGGATGCCCTAAGATACTAATAAAAGGATAGCCTAAACTTTTCCCCCGAGTTTCTAGTTCTCGCAAGATTTTTTCGCCGATTTTTTGTCCTTGAAAGTTGGGACTGACAGCAAGAGGAGCTAAGACTAAACCAGTTAGACTTTTTCCTGAAGTGTTTAAAACTTCAACTTTACTTAAAAGACCGTAACCCAGTAAAATGTTATTTTCTTTAGCTACAATTTCTAATTCTGGCAAGTAACTTTCATCTTCGCGAATTTTTTCCACCAGTTCGGCTTCATTTCCATACCCGTGTTCGCTTAAAGTAAACGCTTCTTTCACTAAAGTGGCAATCTTTTCGTAATCTTCCAGTCTAGCTGTTTGAATTTCCATATTAATTTCCTCCTGTTTTCCTTATTGTAAAATACTTTTAAAATATTCCCAACAATGACTATAACTAAAATAAAAAAGAGCTTATACTAAATTAAAATTAGTGAAAGCTAAAAAGAAAGGAATAAAAAATGAAAAACCCGCGAAATATCACAGCATTTTTAGTTTTAGCTATCTTGTTGCTTGTTGTTGCAGGTGATTTTTTCCAAGTGAAAGCCTTAGTTTATGCCAGTCTGTGGGTTTTAGTTTTAGTGTGTCTATACTCAAGTTATCAAATTGGTATCAAGAAACGATATGATTTTTTAAGTATTAATCTAGGATCTTCTTGGGCCTATTTTGTCAGTGTTCTTTTGGTGATTATTAGTTTTGGCTTAACTACTTGGATTATTCAACTTATGATTTATGACCTTCCATTGAAATACTAAATTTTCCAGAAAGGAGTTTTTATGAAATTAGAAAAAATTTTTCCAAAAGATAAAGAGCTTTTGACAAAAATTCTCACGGATTCATTTAATTTTGACACAAAACGTTATTTTGGTAAAGATGCTGAAGGTGGACCTCCTGGTTACAATGATGGTTCTTTAACAGAGAAAATTTTACAAAACCAACGGTATCATTCTTATTTTGTAAAAGTCCATGAAGTGATTGGTTTTATTTCTATTGATATTTTTGCTCGAGAAGTGCGTTATTTTTGCTTGCTTCCAAAATACATTGGACAAGGTTATGGAACAAAAATTTGGCAGATGGTGGAAAATATTTACGGAAAAGATGATTGGTTTTTAGAAACTCCGGATTATTCCGTGGCCAATCATTATTTTTATGAAAAATTAGGTTTTAAAAAAGTTGGAGAAAAACCTTACACCAAAGAAGATTCTTCTTTTATTTTTCAAAAGGTAAATGGTGGAAAATTGAATTTTCCCACAGTGAGAAAATTAATTGCTGAAAATGAAGAATTTCTAGAAATATTGCACATTGTAGAAACATTACAGTTAAAAGATGCCTGGGTAGCTGCTGGCACCTTGCGGAATTTTTTGTGGAATAGTTTATTAGAAACTCCTGTATTGGATCACGAAAACGATGTGGATGTGGTCTTTTTTGATCCAGCAACTTCTTACGAAAAGACCATGTTAATTGAGAAAAAATTAAAAGAAAATTATCCTAAATTTAACTGGGAAGTGCGCAATCAAGTGGATATGCACAAGCATAATCCCAACACACCACCTTATTTTTCCACTGGGGATGCTATTTCAAAATATCCTGAGCGTTGTACCGCTGTAGGGGTGCGCTTGAACAATGAGAAAATAGAACTTTTTGCCCCTTATGGTTTTTCAGATATTGCCGAGTTTTTAATTTCTCCTACACCACATTTTTTAGCAGATGAAAAAAGAAGAGCTGTTTATAATCAGCGGGTGAAAGAAAAAAATTGGCAAAAAAAATATCCTATACACATTCAATGGGCAGAAAAATAGCCAAAAATTATTTAAATGTTGTAGGATTAGTTGAAAAAATTATTTAAAAGAAGGTGGAAAAATGTCAAAAACACGTATTGAAGCGTTCACTGATGCGGTGATTGCCATTGTCATGACCTTGTTAGTTTTAGGTTTAAAGGAGCCTAATGGCGATACTTGGATGGCCTTTGAGGGAAAATGGCATGAATTTTTAATTTATTTAATTAGTTTTATTTCTTTAGGAGTTTACTGGAACAATCACCACCACTTGTTTCATATTGTAAAAAAAGTGGATGGTTGGGTCTTGTGGGCGAATAATTTATTTATTTTAATGGCGACACTTTTTCCCTTTGCTACTAATTGGGTAATGGATCACCCCACGTCTTTGGCACCGCAATTATTATATGGAATAGTTATTTTAGGAGCTGACCTTAGTTATTTAATTTTAGGAAAAGCTTTAGTTTCCGTTAATGGAAAGAATTCTCCTGTGGGGCATTTATTTCAAAATTATCGGAAAATGCAACTCACCTTATTGTTAAATATTCTGGCTCTTTTGTGCGGTTGGCTTATTCACCCAGTGGCTGTTTTAGTCATTAATGGTTTAATGCTTACTATGTGGTTTATTCCTGAAAAAAAGGTGGAAAAATTTATTCGGCAAGAAAATGAAAAGAAGAATTACTAAAAGTAGTTCTTTTTTTATTTCTCTTTTGTAAACTATATTTTACTTTTTGACGGTTATATTTTATACTGAAAATAAAAAAGGAGATAGTTATGGGGAATAATAAGTTAAAAGCCTTGCGTGCCCTTTATAATCTGACGCAAAATGACTTAGCAAAAGAAATTGGCGTTTCCCGGCAAACGATTTACGCTCTTGAAAAGGGACAATACAATCCCACCTTAGAGTTATGTGTTAAAATTTGTAAATTTTTCAATGTGACGTTAAATGATTTATTTTGGGAGGGGTAGCATGTTTGAAAAAGATATGGATGAGCGAATGATTAGTTTTCGCCAAAAAGGAATTATTTTTGGAATCAAAATTTTTATTATTTTATTGGTAATAAAAGATATTTTAGTGGATTTTTCTCTTTTAAGTTTTACTGGAAGTCAAACTATTGTAGATTTAATTTTTCTTTTAATTGGTACTTTTTCTGGCATGGTTTACTTGATTAAACAAGGCGCTATTCAAGATAGTTATTTATTAAAAGCGTGGAAATCTTTTATTTTATTAGCGGGATTTACGATGATTTGGACGTTGCCTGATTTATTTGCTAAAAAACCGCTGATGGTAGAAAATTTAGTCACCATGAGTTTTCTAAAAATTATTTTAACAGTAGTAGTGATCTTGTTTGCTATTTATATGTATTTGCAAAAAGGACGCGTGGAAAAAGAGTTAGAAAAAGAGGAATAAAATGCTTGATTTAAATAAAATTTTTCAATATCAAAGGCCCAATGTGAATAAGCTAAAAGCGTTTGGTTTTACTAAACAGGGTGAAAATTATGAAATCCGTCAGGCAATTTTAAATAATTCTTTCGAGTTTTTATTAATTATCGGGAAAAATTTCTCTGATTACCAAGTTTTTGATAAAGCCACCAAGGAAGAATATTTACTTATTAAAACTAGTCATTCAGGAAGCTTCGTTGGAGAAATGGCTGAAGAATGCGAAAAATTTTTAGCGGAAGTTTTGCAAAATTGTTTTGAACAAGACATCTTTAAAGAAGATAAAACGAAAAAACTAGTAACGTGGATTGAACATGAGTATCAAGTGACACCAGAATTTCCCTGGGAAAAATCTCCAGATTATGCGGTCTTTCGCCACGAAAATAATCAAAAATGGTTTGCACTTCTCATGGTGTTACCTGGGGTGAAATTAAGTCCTGAATTACCTCAAAAAATCGAAGTGCTGAATTTAAAAGGAAATCCAGAAAAAATTTTACAGCGGATAGACAACAAGCATATTTTTAAGGCGTATCACATGAATAAAAAATATTGGTATTCTATTTATCTAAATGATGATTTACCTGATGAAATTTTGTTTGAATTATTGAAAGAAAGTTTTTTGTTAACTCAGTAAAAATAAATGAAAAAATTTAACTTAAAGGAAGTGTCTTAGTGTGGAAAATTTTTGGGCAACGTTAAAAAAGCCCTTCTTTATTTTAGCGCCCATGGAAGATGTGACAGATGTGGTTTTTCGCCACGTGGTGCAAAAAGCCAGTCCTCCTGATGTTTTTTTTACAGAATTTACCAATGCAGAAAGTTTTTGTCATCCAAAAGGCATGGACAGTGTGCGTGGACGGTTGCTTTTTACAGAAGATGAACAACCCATGGTGGCTCATATTTGGGGAGATCAGCCGGAAAATTTTGCAAAAATGAGCGTGTCCTTAAAAGAAATGGGTTTTCAAGGTATTGATATTAATATGGGATGCCCTGTGCCTAATGTGGCTGAAAAGGGAAAAGGAAGTGGCTTAATTAAACGGCCAGAAGTGGCAGCAAAATTAATTCAAAGTGCAAAAAATTCCGGTCTACCTGTAAGTGTGAAAACTCGTGTAGGATTTTATGAAACAAAAGAAATGGTTCCTTGGATCAGTCATTTATTGCGGCAAAATTTAGCTAATTTAACCGTTCATCTAAGAACGCGAGAAGAAATGAGTAAAGTTCCTGCTCATTATGAATTAATTCCAGAAATTTTAAAGTTAAGAGATGAAATTGCTCCTCAGACTTTAATTACGATTAATGGAGATGTTTTAAATCGCAAAGAAGGCCTTGAATTGGCGGAAAAATATCCAATAGACGGCATTATGATTGGACGAGGGATTTTTAAAAATCCTTTTGCCTTTGAAAAAACACCTCAAGAACATTCCACGAAAGAATTTTTAGAGTTGTTGAAATACCATTTAGATTTACACGACAAATATCACCAAGATATTCCGCGAAATATTGTGGGACTACATCGTTTTTTCAAAATTTATTTGAAAGGTTTCCCTGGGGCCAACGATCTTCGAATTGCCTTAATGGAAACAAAATCCACCGAAGAAGTCAGAAAAATTATTGCTCAATTTGAAAAAGAATATTTTTAATTTTGGATCTAAGATTTAAGGGAGTGGGACATAATTATATCTCATTCTCTTTTTTTATCCTTTACAATAATAAATTATCATATAACGATAATTATTTGTTGTATCTTATAAAAAAATCAGCTATAATAAAAATATAAAAAGTAGGGAGGCTATCTAATGAAAACAAAAAATTATTTGCGTCTCACAAGTTTTTTATCTTTTTTATTCAAATTTGTTGGCTTTTTTTACATTGTCTCATTTATTATTTCTGTAGTGGCTTTTTTTACCAGTGATAGCTTTTCCTTTGAGTATGAACCAAGAATGTTTTCTTTTTTTAGTTTTAATACAAGTAATAAAGTTTTCGATGGTACTGCTGCAACAGAGGTGGATTACGAGAAGATTTATAATTTTTCTGGACTGATCATGACCATTCCTTTGGTTATTCTTTCCATTATTGTTTATTTTAAACTAGGCAATCTTTTTAGGGATTTATCAAAAGGAGAGACACCATTTACTTTTGATAAGGCGAAAAAATTACGTGTCATTGCTTATTTCTATTGTGTTTTAGGTTTGTTACCTACCTTTTTGTACCCGATTGTTTTTTATATTGTTTCTTCTGGGGATATTAATATTACCCTTGGTGTAGGTTATGATTTTATTATTGGTTTAATTTTACTAGTTGTAGCACAAGTTTTTCAGTACGGCTTGTCCTTACAAGAGTTTAGTGAAGATGTGGTGTAAGGAGGGGGCAAAATGGCGTTAATTATTCGTCTAGATCGAGTCATGGCTGATCGGAAAATTTCATTAAAAGAACTAGCTGACGAGGTAGGAATTACCAATGTGAATTTGTCAAAATTAAAAAATGGAAAAGTCACCGCTATTCGTTTTTCTACCTTAGAAGCTTTATGCAAAGTTTTACATTGTCAACCTGGAGATTTAATTGAATATGAAGAAGAAATAGAAGAGAATTCCTAACTTGAATTGCTTTTTTCAAGTAGACTAGAAATTTTGCTTTTTCATTGTTTACAAGAAGAGCCTTCTCAGGAGTCTCTTTTTTTTCAGTTATCTTATTTACTTTCAAGTTTTTTCAAAAATTGACAAGTCTTCTTTTCCTTTGTTATACTCCTTAACGCAATTTTTAATGTGAGGAGGATTTAATGACATTTTATGAAAAACTCCAGTTATCTCCAGGAGTCTTACGAGAAAAAATTAAGCACGCCAAAAGTGAAAAAAAGCAGTGGCTCTGGGCTCTCTTTTTGCGAAGCTTCTTAATACTGGTTTTTGCTATTGGGTATATTTCTTTATTTAGTGTTTTATTTGGGGCGGAAAATAGTTATGTAGGTGTGGGCAGCTTTTGCATGCTTTTAAGTTTGCGCTTTGTAAATTATGGCTACCACATTGTAGATAGTTTAGTCGCTCTTTTTAGCGTGTTGAGTCTTTTTTTAGTGAACAGCATTATTTTATCTAGCGTTTCTGTGGGAAGTTATTTTCTTATAAATTTACTCAGTTTGTTATTCATCTTATTTCTTACCACAAGTTTTCCTGAATTTGGCAATGGCGGTGTCTATGCATTCAGTTATATTTTAATCACGAGTAATGGACCACACACTATAGAGCAAATTTTACCTAGAGTCCAAGCTATTTATTTTGCTTTTGTTTTATGTGCGTTTGTTTTCATTTACAAACAGCAAAAAAATAATCGGAATGTGCGGCTTCACCATCTTGTTAAAAATTATTCCTTGAAAAATAAAACCTATACGTGGCAATTGCGACTCGCTTTAGGCATTACTTTCAGCCTGACTTTAGGAAAAATACTCCTTGTTCCAAGAGAAATGTGGATGGGTTTTGCTAGTATGTCTTTGTTATTACCTCAAACACATTTTTTATTATCTCGCGGAATCAAACGATTTTTAGGTGTCATATTAGGGTCGAGTATTTTTGTTTTTTTCTTTGTTTTTTTACCAAAGGAATTCGTTTTTTTATTAGGACCTGTAGCCGGTTTTTTACTTGGCTTAACGGCAAATTATTTTTGGGCCAGTGTGTTAAATTGTTTCGGAGCGCTATCTGCAGCCTATGTTCTCTTTGGCAGTTTTCCAGCGGGATTCTTGCGAATTAGTAATAATTTTATTGGCTTATTATGTACCTTGTTCATTGCTCTTTTATTTAAATGGTGGGCAGAAAAAAGAGATAAAAAAGAGAAACAACCAGTAGAAACCATGTAAATCAGTAACCAGTTCTCCTAAATTTTTAGGAGAATTTTTTT
>CAMJVA010000073.1 GCA_946409145.1 uncultured Enterococcus sp.
GATTTCCATTGGTGACTGGAGTTCAGACGTGTGCTCTTCCGATCTCATATCAGAAGCACCTTTTGATACTTCAGTTCCAGTAATTCCCATTCCAATGCCAATATCAGCCGCTTTAAGTGCTGGAGCATCGTTCACACCGTCTCCAGTCATAGCAACGACTTTTCCAGCTTTTTGCCAAGCTTTCACAATTCTTACTTTATGTTCTGGTGAAACCCGAGCATAAACCGAATATTGCGTCACTTTCTGATCAAATTCAGCATCAGACATGTCATTTAACTCAGCACCTGTTAAAACAGCAGCGTCGTCTCCTGGTTTAATAATTCCCAGACGTCCAGCAATGGCTTCAGCTGTGTCTCTATGGTCCCCTGTAATCATAATTGGACGAATTCCAGCTTCTTTAGCAACTTTCACCGCTTCAGCTGCTTCTTTACGTTCTGGGTCGATCATGCCCACAAGACCAGCAAAAATTAAATCTTGTTCTACTACTTCTGTGGTCATTTCTTCTGGCATGCTATCAACAATTTTATATGCCATAGCTAACACACGCCAAGCTTGTTTTGCCATGTTTGTGTTTTCTTTTAAAATATTTTTCCGTTTGTCATCAGACATTTCCACTAAAGTAGTGTCTTCCATTAATTGTGTACAGCGAGCAATTAAAACGTCTGGTGCTCCTTTAACAGCAACTAAATAACGACCATCTGCCATTTGGTGAATCGTTGACATTAATTTACGATCTGAATCAAAAGGCACTTCAGCCACTCGAGGTTCAGCTTTTAATAAATCTTCTAAAGGATAGTTGTGATCTATTGCAAACTGAATCATTGCCGTTTCAGTTGGATCTCCAATTAAACGACCATCTTGAGCGATTTTTGTATCATTAGCAAAGGTCATGACTTTAAGAGCCATATTATTTTCTGGAACTTTATTAGCAGCTGGAATTAATTCATTATTAGTATATAATCCTTCCACTGTCATTTGATTTAAAGTTAAAGTTCCTGTTTTATCAGAACAAATTATATCAGTAGAACCTAGTGTTTCAACTGCAGGTAGCTTTCTCACTAAAGCATTTCTTTTGGCCATTTTTTGGGTTCCTAGAGCCAAAATAATAGTTACAATCGCTGGTAATCCTTCTGGAATAGCTGCAACCGCTAAAGAAATAGCCGTTAATAACATTTCTAAAGCATCTCTTCCTTGGAGAATTCCTACTCCAAACATCACTGCTGCAATGACTAAAATAGCAATGGTTAAAATTTTACCTAATTGATTTAAGTTTTCTTTTAATGGCGTTTGGGTTTCATCTGCTTGGGCTAACATCCCAGCAATTTTACCCACTTCTGTGTTCATTCCCGTTCCTACGACTACACCTTGTCCACGACCATAAGTCACGTTTGACGTCATGTAAGCCATATTAATCCGGTCACCAATCCCTGTTTCTCCATCAGTTAACACAATATTTTCTTTTTCAACAGGCACTGATTCTCCTGTTAAAGCGGCTTCTTCAATTTTTAAGCTGGCTGCTTCAATTAAACGAAGATCAGCTGGAACCACATCTCCTGCTTCTAATAAAACAATATCTCCTGGAACAAGTTCATCACTTTTTACAGTAACCACATGTCCATCTCGTTTGATATTGGCAGAAGGTGAAGCCATTTCCTTTAAAGCATCAATGGCTTGTTCTGCTTTTGCTTCTTGGATGACACCAAAAACAGCGTTCACAATAACCACGACTAAAATAATAATGGCATCAGTAATTTCATGACCAACTACTGCACTAATAATCGCTGCAACGAGTAAAACTAAGATCATGAAATCCTTAAATTGATCGAAGAATTTTGCGAGTAAAGTTTTCTTCTTTCCTTCCTCTAACTGGTTTCTTCCATACTCTTCTAGTCTTTTTCCTGCTTCTTGAGCAGTAAGACCCTCTGGTGTTGCGGACACGGCTTTTAACACATCGTCATTAGACATGGTATAAAAGGTGCCATGAGTTTGTTGCTTTTTCTCTGACAATAAAAACCCTCCTAATTTTTTTTGGTCCTTCAGTGTCACAAGTAAAAAAAAAGCGACTTGTGTACGCCTGAATAGACAGTACATAAGTCTCACCGATTAAGACAACACCAGAAACGAGACGTTTCAAGATGATGATGTTGTCGCAGTCCACCTGCCAGTTACTCCCCTATGAATCAATTTACCTCTTCATTATACAAAAAAAAAAATTCTTACACAATCATTTTCTCTACAAAAAATTTTTTAAGTAGGAAAATTGTTCGTTTTTTAAGTAAAAATTTATTTTTTCAACTAAAAAACCCTTGCAAAATAAGCAATTTATTTGCAAGGGCTCATGTTAGATTTTATGACTCACATCTTGAACTTTTAAAGTTTCCCAAAGATTCGTCCCACTCCCTTGTTCCATTCCTTGAATGAAACGATGGCGAAGGTCTGGGTAATCTTCAGAAATTTTTTCGATAAAGTGTTTTACTTCTTCTCGTTTTGTTTTTTTATCTGCCGGACACGGATTAAAAATCACCGGAAGTTCCTCTCTTTTAACAAAAGATTTAATTTTTTCTTCTTCTAAATAAATTAAAGGACGAATTAAAGAAAGATTTGTTTTGGTTAAATAACTCTTAGGTTCAAAACTTTCCATTTTACCGTGAAATAAGAAGTTCATAAAATAAGTTTCAATGGCATCATCTAAATGATGACCTAAAGCTACTTTTTGACAATTTAAATCTTGGGCGGTTTTGTACAAAATACCTCGGCGTAATTTGGCACACAAAGAACAAGGAGAACTTTCTTTCCGAATATCAAAAACAATTGGGGCAATGTGTGTGGGAACGACGGTTAATTCATAACCTAAAGAAGCGCAAAACTCTTTTAAAGGGCTTAAATCCATTCCCATGTCCATATCTAGACAAATAGGAACAATGTCAAAGTCAAATCCTAAGCGTTTTTGTTTTTTTATAGTATCTAAAAAATACAATAAACTAGTAGAATCTTTTCCTCCTGAAAGTCCAATGGCCACTCTTTCATTAGGTAAAATCATTTCATAATTTAAAATACCTCGGCGAATAGGATTATAATAATTTTGATTATCAGTTTTTTTAAAACTCATTTACTTCTCCTTTAAGGTAAAAAAATTAGTTTCTAAAGAATATTTTTTACCAGTTGTAATATCGTATTGGATGAGTTGGTAATCATCGTAAAGCTTTTGCGCTTTCTCGTTATAAGAAAACTCTTTGGTAAATTCTCTACCTGTATAGTACAAATTATTTTCAAAAGCTGGCATTTCTTTTTGCAGATCTTGTAAAAGTGTATAAAAACCAGATTCAGGTAAGCCTGCTTGCTTGAATAAGTCCGGAGCAAAATAAATCGGTGACGTGATCACATTATGATTACCACTTTCTAACAATTGATTTTTAGAATCATAAAATAAAAATTCTGTTAAATGTAATTGTGCTTCCGAATTTTCTTTTTTAAGATCATCAGAATAAATTCCAGGAAGATGATCTCCCCAAAAAACAACTAAGGTTCTTTGACCTAATTCATTTAGACTAGTTAAAAAACTATTTAATGCTTTAGAGGCTTCATAAATATCTTGATAATAATTAGTCAAAGAATCACTTGTTGGTGTGGAAGAAAAATCTAGCGTATTGTATTTCCCATTATAAGGCATATGAGTTTGCATGGTGACTAAATGAACAAATTGCGGCTCATTACTTGCCTTTAATTCTTCTAAAATTTCTGTATAAGCTGCAGCATCACTAATGTAAGGATTATTGGCAATTTTTTCTTGATGCTTTAAATTATCTTCTGATAAAAATTGATCAAAGCCAAATGTTTCATAAACATCTTTTCTTTTATACATGGAAGTATTATAAGGATGAATGGCTGTAGTGTTATACCCTAATTTTTCTAAATAGGACACTAAAGAAGGAAAGGTTTTTTCTTTAGGAACGAGCATGGTATAAGGCGTTGTCATTTGCCCATTAAATAAAGACATACTCAAACCAGTTAAAGCAGAAAACTCAATATTAGCTGTTCCTCCCCCAAAACCAGAAGATAACATTTGCCCAGAATAAGTATTTTGCGCTATTTCTTCATAAGGACTTAAAGGATTTCCTGAAAGAGTGAGACCTGAAAGACGTCTTGGATCAGAAAAACTTTCTGACATTACAAAAACAATATTAGGTTTTTCTTCTTCTGTTACAGAAGTGGTTTCTTTACTATATTTTTCCGTAATTTCAGAAATGGTTTTTTCACTGTAATTTTCTGGCTCTTCCATGGCAGGAACATTTAAATTAAATAAAAAGCCCCCAACAAAACCTACGTTATAATAATTCATTTTTTGCGAATAAGGAATCCACAAAGCCGTTTTATCATAGGCTTTTTTGAGTAAATTGCCATTACTATTAAAATGGCCACAGTAAAATAAAAATAAACTAGAGACCACTAAAAGAATCCCTCTGACAATTTGGGCTTTTTTTGCTAAAAAGAAACTTCTATATAAGAAATAAACTGAAAGGACAATCACCCCTATTAAAAGAACCATGGCAAAATAAAACAACCCATTTCCAGCCATTTCTTTTAATAAAGAAAATTCCGTAATCATTTTTAAATCATCAGGGTAAATAGGCTCCATACGATAAGTCATTTTTAAATAGGTAGCAATCCCTAAAAATAAAATACTCACTCCATAAATGACACTCCCGGCAAGATAGCTCCCAAAAAGTCCCACTAAAAATAATGCCAACATCCATAAAACGAGAGTTCCTAGTAAAAATTTTTCCGTATGCCAAGAAAGAGCAAATTTTAAAGCTAAATCTAAGGAACGGTCATTTTGCATAAACTGTAAATAAATATCAGATAAATAAACAAAGATAACTAATCCCACATTCACTAGGATAAATTTCGGCCAAGAATACGCAGCCCTTTTTTTATGTAACACACCATAACCTCCATTTCTTATTCATTATAAAAAGCGTCTTGTATTTTTACAAGACGCTTTCACTTATTTTCAAGAAAACTTCATTTTTAAAAGTTATTTCCAAAAATCATCAAAAATCGTAATGGGTAAATGACGTTTATGCTGGGTTTTTAAATACCAATTTTCGATAATTTCAGCTGCAGAATCTGCTATTTCTTTTCCTTCAAGGTAGTCATCAATATCATTGTAACTAACACCTAAAGCCACTTCATCAGCAATTAAGGGTTTATTATCTTCTAAATCAGCCGTGGGAATTTTTTCATATAAAGCAGAAGCCGCTCCTAATTCTTTTAACATCGCTCTTCCTTGACGTTTGTTTAAGCGATATAAAGGGGTAACATCTGCTGCTCCATCCCCAAATTTCGTGTAAAAACCAGTCACATTTTCTGCTGCATGATCTGTTCCAATCACCGCTCCAGAAAAACTTCCCGCCACAGCGTATTGAACAATCATTCTTTGGCGTGCTTTAATATTTCCTTTATTAAAATCAGAAATAGTGACATTTTTTAAGCTTTCAACCACTGCATCTACAGCAGGTTTAATATCTACAACTAGTTCTTGGTCTGGTTTAATAAATTCTAAGGCAGCCTTGGCATCGGCCTCATCTTTTTGGACTCCATAAGGTAAACGAATAGCGATAAATTGAAAATCATAGCCCTCTTCTTTTAAAATATCCGCGGCCATTTGAGCTAATTTACCACCTAAAGTGGAGTCTTGTCCTCCAGAAATTCCTAATACGTAACTTTTTAAAAAAGGATTTTTTTTCACGTAATCGACTAAAAAAGTAACACTTTTTTCGATTTCTTCTTTTGGGTCAATGACTGGTTGCACTTTTAAAAGTTCAATAATTTCTTTTTGTAATGGACGCATTTAATTTTCCTCCTTTTGCTCCGTTGCTTCTTTCACTCTTTTTTTCACTACTTCAATGAGTTTCATTTTGTGATTCCATAAATCAGAGGAAAGATCCACTGGATAAGGTTGCGGATTTAAATCTCGTTTATATTCATCCCATAAGGAATTTAAATTAGCTTGGCAACTTTCTTTAATGTCTTTTAAATCAGGAAGATCATAAACGCGTTTTCCTTGCACAAAAATTTCTTGTAAAAGTGGTCTGGCAGCAAAATTTTTCACCCGTTTATTAATATAAGTGTACGTTGGATGGAACATATATAATTCTTCTTCTAATCGAGGGTCTTCATCTACTAAAGTGACATAGTCTCCTTCAGATTTTCCATCATCACATCTAGTAATTCGCCACACTTGTTTTTTACCTGGAGTGGAAACTTTTTCTGCATTACTAGATAACTTAATCGTATCTTGCATAATGCCTTCATCATTTTCAATGGAGACTAATTTATAAACTGCCCCTAAAGCTGGTTGATCGTAAGCGGTAATGAGTTTTGTACCTACACCCCACACGTCAATTTTTGCTTTTTGCATTTTTAAAGATAAAATCGTATTTTCGTCTAAGTCGTTAGAAGCATAGATTTTTGCCTCTTTAAAACCAGCTTCATCTAGTTGTTCTCTCACTCTTTTTGAAATATAAGCCATATCTCCAGAGTCAATGCGCACTCCTTGGAAATTAATTTTATCCCCAAATTCTTTAGCCACTTTAATGGCATTAGGTACCCCTGATTTTAAGGTATCATAAGTATCTACTAAAAAGACACAATCATAATGAGTTTTAGCATAGGCACAAAAAGCATCATAATCATTACCATAAGATTGCACTAAAGAATGGGCATGGGTGCCAGAAACTGGAATGTTGAAAATTTTTCCTCCTCGAACATTACTTGTAGCATCGGCTCCTCCAATAAAGGCCGCTCTAGTTCCCCAAATCGCCGCATCCATTTCTTGCGCTCTTCTGGAACCAAATTCTAAAAGAGGATCATTGCCAATAACAGATTTAATTCTCGCCGCTTTTGTGGCAATTAAGGTTTGATAGTTCACAATATTTAACAAGGCTGTTTCAACTAATTGACATTGAGCTAAAGGCCCTTCCACTTGAACTAGGGGTTCATTGTTAAAAACCAAATCTCCTTCTAAAACCGAGCGAACGGTACACGTAAATTTAAAATCTTTTAAATAGGCTAAAAAATCTTCCGGATAGCCTAAATCTTTTAAGTAGACCAAGTCAGTAGCCGAAAAAGTTAATTTTTCTAAATAGTTTACTAAGCGTTCTAAACCAGCAAAAATGGCATAACCATTTTTAAATGGCAATTCTCTAAAATAACATTCAAAAACAGCGTGACGATCACCTCGTCCTAATTCCCAGTAAGTTTGCATCATGTTAATTTGGTAAAGATCCGTGTGTAACGTTAAGGAATCATCTTGATATATCATTATTTTCTCCTTTTGGTAAATTAGTTTTTTTAATTAAGTAATGGGGTCTATTTTTTGTTTCTAGGAAAATTTTTCCAATATATTTTCCCACAATCCCCAAAGAAAACAACTGTAAGCCAGAAACAAATAAAATAATCGTGACTAGTGAGGGCCAACCAGAAGTGGGATCTCCAAAAATTAACGTTCTGATAATAATGACCAGCATAAAAATTAAGGAAATAAGACAGCTCACTATGCCAATAAATGAGGCCAAGGTTAAAGGAAAATCAGAAAAATTCACAATGGCTTCTAAAGAATAATTAAACAACTGAAAAAATGACCATGAGGTTTTTCCTGCCACTCGTTCTTGATTTTTATAAGGTAAATAACAAGTTTTAAACCCTACCCAAGAAAAAATTCCCTTGGAAAAACGATTGTATTCCTCGACGGATAAAATCGCCTCAACTACTTGTCTGGTCATTAAACGATAATCTCTCACCCCAGAAAGAAGAGGTGTTTGGG
>CAMJVA010000074.1 GCA_946409145.1 uncultured Enterococcus sp.
ATTTCAGTGTTTGTTACAAACAAATCATCCCCAACTAATTGAACTTTATTACCAAGACGGTCAGTTAATACTTTCCAGCCATCCCAGTCATTTTCGTCCATAGCATCTTCAATAGTGATGATTGGGTATTTGTTAACTAATTCTTCAATGTAATCTACTTGTTCAGCAGCAGTGCGTTTAGCAGCATTTTCACCTTCGAATTTAGTGTAATCATAAACACCGTCTTCATAAAATTCAGATGCAGCACAGTCTAAACCAAGCATAATGTCTTTTCCTGGTTCTAAGTTAGCTGCTTTAATAGCAGATAAAATAGTTTCAATTGCATCTTCTGTTCCTTCAAAACGTGGAGCAAAACCACCTTCATCACCAACAGAAGTTTCTAGACCACGTTTAGCTAAAATAGATTTTAAAGCGTGGAAAGTTTCAGCACCCCAGCGTAAAGCTTCTTTAAATGAAGGAGCTCCTACTGGCATAATCATGAATTCTTGGAAAGCGATTGGAGCATCAGAGTGAGAACCACCGTTAATGATGTTCATCATTGGAGTAGGTAAAACTTTAGTGTTAAAGCCGCCTAAGTAGTGGTATAAAGGAATTTCTAAATAATCAGCAGCAGCACGAGCTACGGCAATAGAAACACCTAAAATAGCGTTAGCTCCTAATTTACCTTTGTTAGGAGTACCATCTAAAGCGATCATCGCTTTATCAATCGCCATTTGGTCACGTACATCGTAGCCAATGATAGCTTCAGCAATAATGTTATTTACATTATCAACAGCTTTTTGAACCCCTTTGCCACCGTAACGAGATTTGTCTCCGTCACGTAATTCTACAGCTTCATGTTCACCAGTGGAAGCACCAGATGGTACTAATCCACGACCAAATGCGCCGCTTTCTGTGTAAACTTCTACTTCGATCGTTGGGTTGCCGCGGGAATCTAGGATTTCGCGAGCATAAACGTCAGTAATAATTGACATGTCAAAATCTCTCCTTTGAGTTTTGGTATGATTAAGGGGTTTCCCTTAAGTCCTATGATAAATTTTTTCTAACTGAATTGCAAATACAATCAGTGATTATTTTACAGCTTCAAGTAAAGCTAAGAAAGAATCAGCTTGTAAAGAAGCGCCACCAACTAAAGCACCGTCGATGTTTTCTTTTGCCATATAATCTTTGATGTTTTCTGGTTTAACAGAACCGCCGTATTGAATACGAACGCTATCTGCTACATCTTGACCAAAAAGATCTGCAACAGTTTGACGAACAACGCCACAAGTTTCATCAGCATCTTCTGCATTAGATGATTTACCTGTTCCAATGGCCCAAATAGGTTCATAAGCGATCACTAGAGAAGATACTTGACCAGGAGTTAAATCTTTTAAAGCTCCTTTAATTTGTCCAGCAATCCATTCTTTAGTAATGCCTTCTTCTTTTTGTTCCAAAGTTTCTCCACAGCAGATAATTGGAATCATGCCGTTTGAAAAAATTGCTTTAGCTTTTTTATTAATTTCTTCATCTGTTTCGTGGAAATATTCCCGACGTTCAGAATGACCAATAATCACATAATCAACCCCAAGATCAGAAAGGGCAGCTGGAGAAGTTTCTCCAGTATAAGCTCCTTCATTTTCCCAGAAGCAATTTTGAGCAGCAATTTTAAGGTCTGTTCCTTGAGCAAGTTCAGTTAATTCTTGTAAGAATAAAGCAGGTGCTCCAATAACAGCATCTACTTTTGAACTTTCAGGCAATTTGTTTTTCACAGCTTCTCCAAAGCTTTTAGCTTCAGCAGCTGTTTTATTCATTTTCCAGTTTCCAGCAATAATCGGTTTACGCATAAGTTACGCCTCTTTCTTATTTTTCGGAAATAGCAGCAAGTCCTGGTAAAGTTTTTCCTTCTAATAATTCCATAGAAGCGCCCCCACCAGTAGAAATATGAGTAAATTTATCAGCAAAACCTAATTGAATAGCAGCCGCTGCAGAGTCTCCTCCACCAATAATAGTTGTGGCGCCTTCAAGGTTTGCAATAGCTTCACACACACCAATTGTACCATTAGCAAAGTTACTCATTTCAAACACACCCATTGGTCCGTTCCAAACGACTGTTTTAGCGCCGTCTAATTCTTGAGCAAATTTTGCAATAGATTCAGGTCCAATATCTAAACCTAATTGACCTTCTGGAACATCCCAAGGGTGTTGTTCAAAAGGTACATCATTAGAAAATTCTTTAGCTGTTAAAGAGTCAATTGGTAAAATTAATTTGTCTCCAGCTTTTTCCATGATTTCTTTAGCTAATTCAACTTTATCTTCTTCAACTAAGGAATTTCCGATTTCGATTCCTTTCGCTTTGTAGAAAGTATAAGTCATACCGCCACCGATTAAAATTTTATCAGCTTTAGCAATTAAGTTTTCAATAACGCCGATTTTATCAGAAACTTTGGCTCCACCTAAGATAGCTACAAAAGGACGTTTTGGTTCTTCGACAGCGTCTCCAATGAATTTAATTTCTTTTTCCATTAAAAAGCCAGCAGCAGATGGAAGATTAGAAGCGATACCAACGTTTGAAGCATGAGCCCGGTGTGCAGTACCAAAAGCATCATTAACAAAAACGTCACCTAAAGATGCCCAGTATTTTCCAAGTTCTGGATCATTTTTAGATTCTTTTTTACCATCAATATCTTCAAAACGAGTGTTTTCAACAACTAACACATCGCCTGCTTGCATTTTACTAATTGCTTCTTCTAATTTTTCTCCACGAGTTTCAGGAACGAAAGTAACTTCTTTTCCTAAAAGTTCGCCTAAACGTTTTGCTACAGGAGCTAAAGATTTTCCTGCTTTATCTTCTTCAGTTTTAACTCGACCTAAATGAGAGAATAAAATAGCTTTGCCGCCGTTATCAATAATATATTGAATAGTTGGTAATGCAGCTACAATCCGGTTGTCATTAGTAATAACGCCATCTTTAACTGGTACGTTGAAATCTACCCGCACTAAGACTTTTTTGTCTTTTAATTCATTGCGTTCTTGTAAATCTTTGACAGTTACTTTTGCCATGATACTATTCCTCCTTGGTTTTAAATAAAAAAGCGGGAAGCGACAAGCCTTCCCGCTTTTCTTTTTAACAGTCTTCAGCTTTCAACTAAAGTTTTAAATTATAGTTTAGCGAAGTATTCTAAAGTACGAACTAATTGAGCAGTGTAGCTCATTTCGTTGTCATACCAAGCAACAGTTTTAACTAATTGGTTGTCTCCAACTGTCATAACTTTAGTTAAAGTTTCGTCAAATAATGAACCATAAGTCATGCCGATAATATCAGCAGAAACAATAGGATCAACATTGTAGCCGTAAGATTCGTTAGTAGCAGCTTTCATAGCAGCGTTAACTTCATCAACAGTTACTTTTTTGTCTAAAACAGTTACTAATTCAGTAATAGAACCAGTTGCAACTGGAACACGTTGAGCGGATCCGTCTAATTTACCTTTTAATTCAGGAATTACAGAGCCGATTGCTTTAGCAGCACCAGTTGTGTTAGGGATAATACTTTGTGCAGCAGCACGAGCACGACGTAAATCGCCTTTTTTGTGTGGAGCATCTAAAGTATTTTGGTCACCTGTGTAAGCGTGGATAGTAGTCATTAAACCTTCAACGATTCCAAATTCATCGTTTAAGACTTTAGCCATAGGAGCTAAGCAGTTAGTAGTACATGAAGCACCAGAAATAACTGTTTCGTCTCCAGTTAAAATGTTGTGGTTAACGTTGTAAACGATTGTTGGAACATCGTCTCCACCAGGAGCAGAAATAACAACACGTTTAGCGCCACCTTTTAAGTGTTTTTCAGCTTTTTCTTTAGAAGTGAAGAAACCAGTACATTCAAGAACGATTTCAACTCCTAATTCGCCCCAAGGTAATTCTTCAGGGTTTGGATTAGCTAAAACTTTAACTTCTTTACCGTTAACGTTAAATGATCCTTCATGAACTTCAACAGTACCGTTGAAACGTCCTTGAGTTGTGTCATATTTTAATAAATGAGCTAATTGTGCAGCATCTGTTAAATCGTTGATTGCTACAACTTCAATACCTTCAACATCTTGGATACGACGGAATGCTAAGCGTCCGATACGTCCGAAACCGTTAATACCTACTTTTACTGTCATTTACAGATTTCCTCCTTTAGAAAATCAAAAAAATATTTTTATTTTAAAGGGTTACCCCTTTTAAAATCTCATTAGCACACGCTTCATCTGTGATGAGACGCGTTTGTTTTGGAGCATTTTTAAGATAAGCTTTAACCGCTTTACCTTTTGATTTCCCACCTACTACAGCAATGACCAAGGGAATATTTTCCAAGTCTCTTAATTGTAGCCCAATTCGTGGGATTTTGTAAACTACTTGACCATTTTCGTCAAAAAAATAACCAAAAGTTTCCCCAACAGCATTTTTTGCCTTTAACATGGAAAGTTCTTCTACTGACATTTTTCTTCTGGCAGCCATGTGCATGGCTTTTCCTACTGAATAAATGACCGCATCACTTTTTTCAATCATTTTTAACACTTCTTGCACCATAGGCTCTTGTAAAAGAGGCTTATAAGTTTCTGGACTCACTTGTTCAGGAACATATAAAGCGCGATAACTTCCTCCAGAACGTTTTGCCATCACTGAAGAAATTGTATTTGCTTGAACATCGACCATTTCTCCAATGCCTCCTCGTGCTGGAACAAAAGCATTGTGACGATCGTGTTCTAAATTCTGCAAATTTTCAGCAACGGTTGCCATGGTTGTGCCACCCATAACGGAAATAATATTGTTTTTATGGGGTAAGTGTTGATCTAATAATTGTTGAACAACTTTTCCAAATTCAGCCACTACTTTTTTTTCTGTATCAGAATTTCCTGCTACAATAAAACATTCTTCAATGCCAAAAAGATTTTCAATTTTTCTTTCTAGTTGATTTCTTCCCCCAAGGGCGTCCATGAGACTTTCTAATCCTTGAAAAGTTTTTAAACCTTCCTTAGTTAAGCCCATCCCACTTTTAGAAACCACTAGTAAGCCTTGATTTCTTAAAGCATCCGTGTCTGTTCGTAAGCTTCTTTCTGATACGCCTAACTTTTCAGCTAGGGTTCTTCTTCCCACAGGCTGCATCCAAAATAAATAACGCAATATTTTGTAGCGCTCCAAGACGGTTTTGGTCCAATCAGGAGCGATTTTTTCTAAAAGCTTCCATTCATGCTCCATTTAATCCGACCAATCCTTTCTGAGGTGGGCACTTTTTGACCAGCATAGACCAGAAACGACCCATGTCTGATAAAAAAATTGCGAGAACAAAGTCAAAACCTATCTTTTTCCTTTCCCTCACGAGGTTCATTTTAACATTGAATTAAAATTGTGACAAGCTTTTAAACTAAAAATTATCGAATTCACTCCTTTATCCTCTTCTAGCTCAATTAATCTCTTCAGTAAATTATCGAAAGAATTTTTTCTTTTAAAAAAAGATAAGCTTCACTTACTTTATGCTAGATGTATTTTTGAAAAAATTATGCTAGACTGCAAAAAGAATCATTTAGGAGGGAAATATGAGAAAGACATATGATGTGATTGTACTTGGAGCAGGACCTGCTGGGATGATGAGCGCGATTTCTGCTAGTCAGCAAAAAGGAAAAACGCTTTTGATCGAGCATGGAAAAAAAAGCGGACGGAAACTACTATTAACAGGTGGTACTCGTTGTAATCTCACTAATAACCAAGACATCGAAAAGATTATTTCAAATATTCCAGGGAATGGTAAATTTTTATATTCTGCTTTGAATCAATTTTCTCCTCAAGATATTATGGACTTTTTTGAAAAAAATGGGCTTCCTTTAAAAGAAGAAGATTTAGGGCGGATTTTCCCTGAAAGTAATTCTGCAAAAAGTGTCTTAACTACTCTTGAAAAATGTTTAAACCAAGCGCATGTAGAAGTTTTACATCAAGTTCAAGTGAAAAAAATCCTCACTGAAAATAATCAAGTCATTGGTGTTGCTACTGATCAAGGAGAATTTCTTTCATCTCAAGTTATTTTAGCTACTGGGGGAAAAAGTTATCCTCAAACAGGATCCAATGGTTCTGGCTACAAATTAGTAAACTCACTAGGGCATAAAATTACTCCTTTAAGTGCAGCGGAAGCACCGATTTATTTAACCAATGCTTTTATTAAAGACCGAACACTTCAAGGCTTGAGTTTACAAAATGTTACATTAAAAGTTTTAAAACCTAATGGCAAATCCTTAACAGAACACACGGGGGATTTATTATTCACTCACTTTGGAATATCTGGTCCAATTGCCTTACGTTGTTCTACTTTTGTTAAAAAACAGCAAGAAAAATTAGGCAATGCTACCTTAGCTTTAGATTTATTTCCCCAGAAAAGCCAGCTAGAATTAAAAACTCTTTTAGAAACAAAACTACAACATTCCACCAAAAAATTAAGTAATCTTTGGCATGGTCTTTTACCTGAAAAATTATTGCTTTTTTTCTTAGAACAACTGAATTTATTAAATACAACAGCTAGTGAAACGCGCAAACAAGATCTTCTAGATTTTTGTCAATTAGCAAAAAATTGGCTTTTAACAGCCAATGATATTTTCCCTGTGGAAAAAGCGTTTGTCACTAAAGGGGGTATTTCTTTAAAAGAAGTGAATCCTAAAACCATGGAAAGTAAATTAATCTCTGGCTTATTTTTTGCTGGAGAAGTGTTAGACATTAATGGTTACACAGGAGGATATAATTTAACTGCTGCCTTTAGCACCGGCTTTGTAGCAGGAAAACACGCTGGTGAAAAATCTTCGTCTTTCTAATAACTGCTCATAAATTTTGAAAAAATCCTATTGGAAAACTTTTTGATAATAAAATTAATGGAGTGTGACATTTGTCACACTCCATTTTTTACTAACAGTATTTAAAAGGAAGCCCTTCAAAAATACGTCCTTTTGACTCAAACTGATTCTTAAAATCTTTTTCGTTTAGAAGAACTTGGAATACCTAAAGCTTCTCGGTATTTTGCTACGGTTCTTCTGGAGATTTCAATTTCTTTCTCTTGTAACAGTTGCATTAGTTTATCATCTGATAAAGGTTTTTTCTTATCTTCTTGTTGAATAAGTTCAATAATTTCTTTTTTTATTTCTTGAGAAGATGTATTTTGTCCTGCTATAGCTGAAACGAAAAATGTTCGTAATTCAAAAATACCAAAATCACATTTTAAATATTTGCCGTTTACGGCTCTAGAAACAGTGGACTCATGAATGCCAATTTCTTTAGCAATCATTTTTAAAGTTAAAGGTTTTAAAGGATGATTTTTAACAAGGAAAAAATCTTTTTGATAAGTGACAATGGCTTTAGTGACATTAAAAATAGTTTCTTTTCGTTGGAGTAAAGCTTTTTTCAACCAATCAAATTCTTGTTTCTTCTCATTTAAATAACTTTGAAGTTCCGTATCTTCTTTTTTACTCATTTCTAAATAATAATTTTCTTGGAAACGAAGTCGGGGTAAAGCCGTTTGTAAATAGGTTAAGACTAACTCTCCATCTTGAACATCCACCGTCACTTCTGGAATAATAAAAGGTCGATCAATTTGTCCAAAGTGTGCCCCTGGTGCTGGAGATAAAGTTTGGACATAATCCATAATTTCTTGCACCTCTTCTAAAGAAATATCATATTTGTGCGCAATATTTTGCCATTTGCGGTTAGCTAAATCTTCAAAACATTCTTCTAAAACCACATAAGCCAACTGAGGCGCTTCCACATC
>CAMJVA010000075.1 GCA_946409145.1 uncultured Enterococcus sp.
GCCACTCTTCCTCTTGCTGTGCGTTTTAAAAAACCTTTTTGAATTAAATAAGGTTCATACATATCTTCTACTGTATCGGTTTCTTCTGCAATATTCACTGCTAAAGTACTTAAACCTACTGGGCCTCCATGATAAAGTTCAATCATTGCTCGTAATAATTTTTGATCCACTAAATCCAGTCCCGCCTCATCTACCCCTAATAAATTTAAAGCCAAATGGGCAATTTCTTGATTGATGACGCCGTTTTCTTTCACTTGAGCATAATCTCTGACTCTTTTTAATAGACGGTTGGCAATTCTTGGGGTTCCTCTTGAGCGTCTCGCTAACTCCACGGCTCCTGATTCTAAAAGTTCCGTGTTAAAAATTTGCGCAGAGCGTAACAAAATTTCTTTTAAATCATTTTCTTCATAATATTCTAAGTGACACACAATTCCAAAACGATCTCTTAAAGGTTTAGCTAACATTCCTGCTCTTGTAGTTGCGCCCACTAAGGTAAAAGGTGGCAAAGGAAAACGAACGGAATGGGCAGTAGGTCCTTGTCCTACCATAATATCCACGTAAAAATCTTCCATGGCTGAATATAAAACTTCTTCCACTACTCGTGGCAGACGATGAATTTCGTCAATAAATAAAACATCCCCTGCTTCTAATTCATTTAACACAGCCACTAAATCTCCTGGTTTTTCTAAAGCAGGTCCTGTTGTTCCTTTTAAATTGACTCCCAGTTCATTAGCAATCACTTTAGCTAAAGTGGTTTTACCTAAGCCTGGAGGACCATAGAGTAAAACGTGGTCTAAAGCTTCTTCACGAGCTTTAGCTGCTGTAATATAAATCCTTAATTCTTCTTTTACTTTACTTTGTCCAATATATTGTTTTAAAAATTGCGGACGCAAAGAAAGTTCAATTAATTCTTCTGCTTCATTTTGTTCTTGAGACAAGATACGATTTTCTTCCAAGGATGTCACCTACTTTTTCAACAATAACTTTAAGCCTAGAGAAATATATTCTTCTGTGGACTTACCTTCTGTTAACTGATCTTTTAAGCTATTTACTTCTTTTTCACTATATCCTAGAGCTTTTAAGGCTTCTAAGGCTTCCTCTTTAGGAGCATTTTTTCTCGGAGTATCACTTTCATTAAAGGATAATTTTCCTTTTAAATCTAAAATAATTTGTTGGGCTGTTTTTTTCCCTACTCCAGGGAATTTTGTTAAATATTTAACATCTTCTCGTTCAATGGCTTCTAATAACCCTTGATGATCTTTTCCAGCTAAAATACCTAGGGCTGATTTTGGCCCAATACCAGAAACAGAAATCAAACGTAGAAAAATTTCTTTTTCTTCACGCGTATTAAAACCAAATAATTGTTGAGAATCTTCTCTCACTGCTTGATATACATAAACAGTCGCTTCTTTTCCTTCTTCATAAGAAAAAGGATTCACGGCTAAAATACTATAGCCAATCCCATTTACTTCTAACACAATATAAGAAGGACTGATATAAGTAATCAGTCCTTTAAAGTAATCATACATTTTTAAAGGGCTCCTTAAGTTACTAACGCAACATACGTTCCCTTTATTCTATCATATTTTTTCTTCCATATCACTGGCTAAAATAGTTTGAGGGGTCATTTTTTTATCCTTTGGCTGCCGTAGTAAAAAATAAAGTTGCCCTAAAGCCACTAAACTATTGGCATTTTTTCGGTAAGCTAAGTAACGATTTTCTAAATAATTCGCTTGAGCCATTTTTTTCTTTCCCTTTTGATTAAAAGGAGAATTAGGTAGCGCATATTCATTAATAGCCCGAACCAAGCGCTCACTGGCAAATGAAAAACGCGTATTTCCCACATTTACTAATGGGAAAAAGCCTAAATCTACTACTTGTTGGTGTTTTTTTCGATAGGTTAAGTAGCCAGAAATTAAAGCACGTTCATTGTTTCCTAGGGCTTTTAAAAAGACATAAGCATTTTCTTTATTATTTTTTTCATCGAGAACAATTCCTGTGATGATTCCTTTTTCTTTTTGCAAAATACCTTCATCACCTAACTTTACCTGTAAAGAAAACTCTGAAGGAAGCTTCCTTAACTCTTCAAAAGTTTCCATAAAAAATGGTTCATAGGAAACATCTGATGCTAAAAATTCTTCTTCTGAATTTATTTTTTCAGGTTTAACATAACCTTCTTCCCCGATTTTTAAATAATCAAAACCAAGGTCATGTAATAAAGCCACAAAAGAAGGACTTACCCGGTAAAAGGCTAATTGGTAACCAAGATCATCAGCGTCTTTCATAAAACGAATAATTCCTTTAGCAAAATATTTTTCTTCCCCTAAAGGATCCCCAAAAACAAATAATTTATTGGCCTTTCTCACAAAGTTAAAATACAACAAATTTTCTCCTTTAACTGTGTAATAATAGCCAAAAACTTTATCTTTTTTATAATCTTCTCGTTCTTTTTTCAAACCAAATTTTTTAAATTCTTCAAAGGATAACTCTTTATCTTCTGGAAAACCTAGTTCTGCTCCTTGCATTAAATAAGCCATTAAGGTTAAAACTACAATAATCGCTAAGCCTAAGCCCACTAGACCTTTCAACCAAACTGTGGCTGAAGGAAATAAAATAAAATGACCGGAAATAATACTGGAGCCATTGTCTCTTTGAGAATAAAAACCGGCCACTGCGTATAAAATAATCACGCTTAAAAATAAGAAAATATCAAAGACCAACGCGCCAAAAGAGTAAACTAATTTTTCCCGATAAAATTCTTTCCGGGATAAATACACCGCCCCTAAAATAATCACGTAAACTAAAATTAATTGCCAATTATAGGTTCTGACAATCGTATTCAAAATACAAAAAATAAGTAAAATTAAACTTGGTAAATACGCTTTTTGTACCTTAGAACTCACTCCCCGAGAAAGTCCCAACAAAAGCAGGCCCACTAACATATTTAAGGTTTGATCTAATAAGTCAAAGGAAAATGGCAAGAGTAAAGAAAATAATGAACTCACATTGGATAAATTTTTCACACTGGAAAGTAAGACCATCATAATTCCAGCAAAATACATGGCTCCTGTTAAAATAATATGGGCCGTTTTTTGGCGAAAAATATTAGGCAGTCCATCAAAGAAACGATTTACTCTCACACCTGTGCGGTGAATAAACATTCCTCCACCAATTAAAAATGGAAAAATATAGTAACACAAACGATAAAATAATAACCACAACAAAGCTGTTTCTTTAGAAATTCCCATTTGTCCTAAACCTAAAATCATTAACACGTCAAAAGTTCCTGCACCTCCTGGAACCATGGTTAACATTCCAATTAAGCTAGTGGCAAAAAACAAAGGCAATAATTCTTGAAAAGAAAAAGGAACCCCTAGTAAATAACCAATCACAGTAAAAGTTAAAAAAGCCCCTGTCCACTGTAAAAAAGAAGCTCCCACTAATTGATACGTTCCATAAGGGAAAAATTCTTTAAACAACGTCTCTTTTTTCAAATAACAGAAAAAAAGTAACCCTGGAGCAAAAAAACTTCCCCCTAAAAGCCAAAACCAATATTGTTTAAAATAAGTATCCACATCTAAAAACATAATCATGAAAAAACCAACTAAACTAAATATAGAAAGACCCGTCAACATGAAAAAAGCCATTTTAGAAACAGTTCCTAAAACTTTCTTTTTAGAAAGATCCTTATGATAAAAATTTCCTCTTAAAGTGGCACCAATAATCCCACCAAAGCCCAAGAGATTATTTAAACTATTAATAATAAAAGCTAAAGGTAGCCATTCTTTTAATAAAAACGGACTTTGACCTTGTTTTTCTAAGGCCTTTTGCCCCACATAGTCGTAACTCACTAATAAAAAATTTCCCACTAGCCCACATAAAAACATTAAAATAAGTTTTCCTGTGGGGACACCTTTCATGGTTTCTCCTAACTCTTTGAGACTCATTCCATGTAAAATTCCCGTGAATTGGTTCACCACAAATACTAAGACAGAACCAAAGAAAATTAATTTTAGCAACAAACTATGAGCTTTCACAAAAGCTACTATTTTTTTTAACATTTAAAAAAAGGCCTCCCTTCTTATTAATAGTTTACCATGTTTGAAATCATTTTAAAAAAACCTTTGTCATCCTTTAAAAAGACTAAAAATTTTTCTTTCTACCTCTGGCAATATTTTTAAAATAAAATATGCTAAGATAAAAGAAAACTGGAGGGATAATCATGAAAATTGGTTTTATTGGTACAGGAAAAATGAGTAAAAGTATCATTGCTGGACTTTTGAAAAAAGGATTTAAACCAGAAAATATAATTGTTTCAGCTAAGCACGTCACTCCGTTAAAAGCTTATGCAAAAAATTTAAACTTAGAGGTTGCTAAAAATAATCAAGAAGTGGTAGAAAAAGCGGACTACATTTTTTTAGGTATTCATCCTAGTGATCTTACTGCTTTAAAAGAAATTGCTCCTTTTATTAATCCAGAAGGACAAGTTTTTCTTTCCTTTATGTCTGGGGTTTCTTTAACTGCTTTAGAAAATGTTTTAGGCCCGGTAAAAATAGTTCGTCTCATGCCAAATTTAAATGTCTCAGTGAATGAAGGAACTATTGCTTACACTTTTTCTGAAGAAATGCCAGAAGACGCGGAAGATATTTTACAACTTTTAAACACTTTAGGAAAGACCTATTCTTTAGAAGAAAAAGATTACCCTACCTTTGTAGCTTTAGCTGGTAGTTCTCCGGCGTTTATTTATCTTTTTATTGATGCCATGAGCCGCGTTGGAGTAAAATACGGCATTCCTAAAAATTTAGCCACAGAAATTGCTGCCCATGCGTGTTTAGGTTCTGCCAAATTACTTTTAGAAAGTGGAAAAAATCCTTGGGAATTAGTGGATAGCGTTTCTTCGCCTAATGGTTCCACTGTTCAAGGCGTGTTAGCTTTAGAAAATGCCGGCTTTTTAAAAGCAGTCAATGAAGGATTAGAAGCTATTTTAACGATGGAAGATCAACGAGAAAAATAAGTTTCTCCTTACTTCTCTTTTTTAATTTTAAGTCTTTCTTGTTTTTTTATAACAGAAGATACTTTATGATTTTTAGAAATCATCTGAAAATTCTGTTATAATTAAGAAAGGCTTATTTTTTATATTAAAAAGGAGGAAGACTATGGCAAAAAGTTTTAAGGAAGTTTTAATGGCAATTGTCCCCATGACCTTACTCATTTTAATTTTATCTTTCATTTTTGCTCCTTTAGAAATGCAAGAGTTACTGATTTTTTTATTGGGCGCAGTGATGATGATTTTAGGTATGACTTTATTTTTATTTGGGGCAGAACATTCCATGATGGCTGTGGGAGATTTAGTGGGAAAATTTATGATCAAAAAAAGAAATCTTCCCTTAATGGTGTGTCTTGGTTTTATTATAGGCATTGTCATTACCATTGCTGAACCTTCTGTCCAAGTTTTAGGCGCCCAAGTTTTTGATATTTCAGAAGGAAATATTTCCCGACTACTTTTAATTGGTGTCGTGAGTGTGGGCACAGGAATTTTTCTTGCCTTAGCTCTACTTAGAGTAGTGTTTAAATGGTCTTATTATCGACTCATGCTTTTAGGTTATTTCGTCACAATCCTCGCTTCTTTTTTCACTACCCCAGAATTTATGCCCATTGCTTTTGATTCAGGGGGCGTAACCACTGGTCCCATTACCGTTCCCTTTATTTTGTCAGTGGCCGTTGGGGTAACGAGTATGGTGCATCACGATAAAAATAATAATGACAGCTTTGGCATGGTAGGGGTTGCTTCTTTAGGTCCTATTTTAGCTGTGATGATTTTGGGGGCGATTTTTCAATGATGATTTTAGAAACATTATTCACCGGATTTTTGACCATAGCTAAAGAAGTGCTTCTAGCCATTTCTCCCATTGTAGCGATTTTTATTTTGTTAAACGTTACTAGTTTTCATTTAAAGAAAAAAGTTTTTTTAAATATTTTAAAAGGATTTTTTATTACTTATATTGGTTTAGTTTTATTTTTACAAGGAGTCAATGTGGCTTACGTTCCTGTAGGACAACATTTAGGCAGCCATTTAGCTGCTTTAGAAAATAATTACCTTTTAGTCCCCTTAGGTTTTCTCATGGGTTTTCTAGTAGGATTTGCTGAACCGGCCATTCATGTTATGGTCAAACAAATTGAAGAAATTTCTGTAGGACGCATTAAAGCAAAAGTAATGCTCTTTGTGGTAGCAGTAGGTGTCGGAAGTGCCGTGGGGCTTTCCATGTGGCGACTTCTTTTAGGATTTTCTATTTACTGGTTTTTAATTCCTGGTTATGGAATAGTTTTTTTACTGGGTGCAAAAGTAGATCATCTTTTCTTAACCATGGCTTTTGATAATGGCGGAGTGGCCACAGGTCCCATGTGCTCCACGTTTATTTTAGCCATGTGCATTGCTATTGCTAGAGAAATTCCCGGAAGAGATCCGATTATTGACGGTTTTGGAGTGGTGGCTATGATTGCTTTAGCGCCTATTGTGACCACCTTGTTTTTAGGATATATTTATAAAAAAATAGAAAATAAACAAAAACAACAGCAGATAAATTAGGAGGCCCCTATGAAAAAATTAGTTGGTTTAGATTATGAAATGATTGTTACCATTGTTGAAAGTGGACAAAGCGCTGAGGTCATTGACTTAGCTAAAAAAGCTGGAGCTAGAGGAGCCACTACTTTACTAGGGCGTGGTTCTGGGATTCATGATACGGGGAAATTTTTCGGTTTAGACATCGAGCCAGAAAAAGAAATTATTTTAGTATTAGTTCCCCATGCTTTAACGAATAAAATTTTAAAAGAAATTGGTGACGGTATTCATATTGAACAGCCAGGAAACGGTATTTGTTTTGTTATTGATATTGCAAAAATTATTGGCATCACGCACATGACGCAAGACAGTAAAGTCGTTGAAATAGACGATTTATTAGAATTAGATGACTAAAAAAGAATTGCCCGTTTACTTGGGCAATTCTTTTTTCTTTTGAAAAATTTATTATCATTTATGGGGTGAAAATTTCCTGCATTGTCATAATAAGTGTGCAAGTTTCTCTAAAAGATTTCATAACAAAATGCCCTGTTACTGCTACTTCACAATTTTTTTGTGGCAAATTACTTTGGACTGCTGAATTAGTTTCCACCCACTTTCCCGATTTTGGTTCGTGGAGACTTTTACTAGTGACTTTAGCGTAGCTCACTTGTGGAGTACTTTTTTCTTTGCTTACCACAAACAATCCCACTAGCGCTGCTTGATAATTTTTTTCTTCAGGATAACTTTCTTCCCAAGTCACCTCGTAAAAAATAGCTTGTTTATCCATCTGTAACAAAACACTATCATCATAAAGTTCATAAGTTTTTAATCGGTTAATAAACTCATTTTGGTTCAGAATCTTAGACTTAGTTTGAAGTAATTTTCCATAAGGATTACTAATTGGTTCTTGCTTACTATCACTTAACTCCTGTGGAACTTTTTTTAAATTAAAATAAAAAAAGAAACACAATAAGGACACTGCTACAATAACTAGAATTCCCCATTTTCTTTTATTCATCTTTCACTCCTAAATTGATTAGATCCATTAAAAAATCAAATGACCATTCACGACCGACACTCTTTTATAA
>CAMJVA010000076.1 GCA_946409145.1 uncultured Enterococcus sp.
TACGTTTAACACTTGGTTTTTCGTAGAATTCACGTTTACGAGATTCTTGTAAAGTTCCCGCTTTGGAAACGGACCGTTTGAAGCGACGAAGAGCATCGTCAAGAGATTCATTTTTACGAACCACTGTTTTTGACATTAAAATTCCCTCCCTCCGAGCTTAAAAAGTAACCGTTACTGATAGGTATTTGCCTATTGAAACTGTCCTTTTGTTATTATACAAAAGGAAGTTATAAAGGTCAAATGCCTTTTTGCAAAAAAAAGCTTAAATTTCCTTGTTTTTTTAACTATTCCCTTAAAATATTGAAGAAAATTTATTTTAAATTTTTTTGAAAAGTTTCTTTTAGGCAAAATTATTTTCTGACTTTTACCAGTCATTCTTTCTGAAGCATGCTATAATAATTAAAAATTACTGGAAAATTTTTCTTCAAGAAAGGACCTATTATGGATCAACATACTGCTTCTTTAGTTAATATTTTTGTACTCTCTGATTCAGCAGGTGAAACAGCCACTAAAACCGCTCAAGCTTCCATGGCGCAATATCCAAACGTGGAATTTTGTTTATACCGCCGAACATTTATTAATGAAAATACCATCTTACTCAAAGCATTAAAAGAAGCAAAAGATTTAAACGCCATTGTGCTCTACACTATTTCTGACGTTCGGCGTTTAGAAATTTGTCAAACTTTTTGCCAAGAAAGTAACCTTACTGCCTTTGATTTACTGACACCTATCTTAAATGCCATTGAAGATCGCTCCAATATTGCTCCTAGTCATGAACCAGGGGCGTTACATCATTTAAATGAAAATTATTTCAAACGGATTAAAGCCATGGAGTTTGCCGTAAAATATGATGATGGAAAAAATCCTAAAGGCTTTTTAGAAGCAGACGTGGTGTTATTAGGTGTCTCTCGCACTTCTAAAACTCCTTTAAGTTTATTTTTAGCTAATAAAAATTTAAAAGTCGCTAATCTTCCTCTTTTACCTAATTCGCAAATTCCAGCTGAAATTTTTAAAGTCCCAAAAGATAAAATAGTCGGTCTCACTAACGACCCAGAAGTTTTAAATGGCATTCGTAAAGAACGAATGAAATCTTACGGCCTTGATCCAGACTCTGCTTACTCCAATATTGATAAAATCAAAGAAGAATTGAAATACGCCAATGACCTTTACGAAAAATTAGGTTGTGTCGTGATTAATGTTGCTAGTTTATCCATTGAAGAAACGGCCGCTTTAATTATTCAAGCCTTAGACTTAGAAGATCGTGCTTATACCACAAATGTGGAATTAAAATAAAAAAAAGCTTTTCTTAGAAAATTTTCTAAGAGAAGCTTTTTTTATTTAGCTGTGCAAAACGTGTTCAAAGGTCTGATGTAAAATATCAATGACGTGATGATCCGCTAAGGCATAATAAATAATTTTTCCATCTCGTCTTGAAATGACAATTTTACTATCTCGCAAGAGTTTTAATTGATGAGAGACGGCGGATTGTTCCATAGAGAGATGTTTGGCAATAGCTGAAACATTTTTTTCGCCACTTTGTAAAAAAATCAAAATTTTCAATCGTGTTTTATCCCCAAGGACTTTATACATTTTGCTCACTTGGTTAATTACTGCCTCTTCCATGGGTCCACTTCCTTTTATCATAAATAAGAGAGCGAGACATCATCTGTCCCGCTCTCTTATTTAAAACTTTTTTTTAAGCTTCTGTCAAGTTTTTCAATTCTTTTTCTAAAGCGGCTACTTTGTCTGTTGCTTCTTGTTCGCTTTCTCCTTTAACCCCAATGTAAAATTTAATTTTAGGTTCAGTGCCACTTGGACGAACGGCAATCCAAGAATTATCGGCTAAAAGATATTTTAACACATTGGATTTTGGCATAGGAATTGTTTCTTTTTCTCCATTTGCAAAAGTTTTTTCTTGGACAGAGAAATCTTCTGTCGCTAATACTTGGACTTTAGAAAATTCTTTAGGCGCTTCTAAACGTAATTTGTTCATTAAGTCTTGAATTTTTTTCGCCCCAGTAATTCCTGACATGGTTACAGAAATTGTTTTTTCTTTAAAATAGCCAAAACGTTGAAAGAGTTCATTTAAACCATCATAAAGAGTTTGACCTTTTTTCTTATAATAAGCTGCAACTTCTGCTAGTAAAACTAATGTTTGAATGGCATCTTTATCTCTAACAAAAGGTTTAATTAAAAAACCATAGCTTTCTTCAAAACCAAATTCAAAGGTTTGACTGTGATCTTCTTCATATTGTTGAATTTTTTCAGCAATAAATTTAAACCCAGTTAAGACATTTTGCGTTTTAATACCATAGCTTTTTGCAATGACACTTGGAAATTCTGAAGAAACAATAGATTTTAAAATAATGCCATTTTCAGGTAAAGTTCCGGCTGATTTTTTAGCTTTTAATAAATAGTCAGTTAATAAAGCGGCAATTTGATTCCCTGTTAGCACTTGATACTCACCATTTGGCATTCTCACACAAGCGCCTAAACGGTCAGCATCTGGATCAGTGGCAATTAAAAGATCCGCATTTTCTTCTTTCCCTAATTTAATCGCATATTCAAAAGCCCCTGCTTCTTCTGGGTTAGGGGATTTCACTGTAGTAAAATCTGGATCGGCTACTGCTTGTTCTGGGACTAAAACAAATTTTTCAAAGCCTGCTTGGCGTAATGCTCGTTCTCCAAGCATTCTGCCTGTACCATGTAATGGCGTATAAACTAAACGTAAATCTTTTCCCATTTCATCAACTAATTCTTGATTCACTGTCACAGTTTTCACTTGTTTTAAATAAGCAGAGTCCACTTCTTCTCCTACAATGTGAATTAAACCAGAATGTTTCACTTCATCTTCACGAATGGCTAATACTTCTAAAGGATTTTCTACTTGACGAACATAATTAGTTAAGGCGTCAGCATCTTCTGGAGGCATTTGTCCTCCATCTTGGCCGTAAACTTTATAACCATTATATTTTGCTGGATTGTGGCTAGCCGTAATCATAATACCGGCGAAAGCTTTAAAATAGCGAACAGCAAAAGAAAGTTCCGGAGTTGGTCGAAGACTTTCAAACACATAACTTGGAATATTATGATATGCCAAAGTTCTCGCTGCTTCCATGGCAAAATCTGGGGACATGTGGCGAGAATCATAAGCAATGGCCACCCCACGTTTTTTTTCTTCTGGAGTTAGACTATCCATAAAGCGTCCTAAGCCTTCTGTAGCTTGACGAACAGTGTAAATATTCATGCGATTAATTCCAGGTCCTAAAATTCCTCGCATACCAGCTGTTCCAAATTCTAAAGGAGCATAAAATGCATCTTCTAATTCTGTCTGGCTTGTTGCTAGAGTGTCTAACTGTTCTTTTAACTGCCCGTCTAACTGTTCAAATTCTGCCCAGTTGCGGTAAATTTTTTCCCATGACATAGCAAGCACCTCTTTATTTAATTTAACAAGTTTAAGTATAGCATGGTTTCAACTATGAGAAAAGAAATCCTCTAAGAAAAAAATTGTAAAAAAAGAAAGGAGAAAGACGAATTAAAGTCTCTCTCCTTGAAAAGTATTAAGCAAGATCTTGTATATATTGGTACACTTGTTGCCCGGCAATACTGCCTTCTCCAACAGCTGTAGTAATTTGGCGTAAGGTTTTTTCTCTCACATCTCCTACTGCGTAAATTCCAGGAATTCTTGTTTGCATTTGATCGTTAGTTTCAATCCAACCTGTTTCATTAGTAATTCCTAAATTTAAAAAAGGAGTCGTAATAGGATCTAATCCTACATAAATAAAGACACCGTCTGCTGGTAATTTCGTTACTGCGTCGGTTTTAACATTTTTAAGTTGAACGGCTCTTACTTGTCGGTCATCTCCAGTAATTTCTTCTAAAACAGAATCCCAAATGAAAGCAATTTTTTCATTACTAAAGGCCCGATCTTGAATAATTTTTTGCGCCCGTAATTCATTTCTTCGATGAACAATGGTCACTTTTTTGGCAAATTGTGTAAGGTAAATTCCTTCTTCAACTGCTGAATCTCCTCCGCCAATGACAAAAAGTTCTTTTTCTTTAAAGAAAGCTCCGTCACACACGGCACAATAAGATACCCCACGCCCAGCAAATTCATCTTCTCCTGGAACACCTAATTTCCGGTGAATACACCCAGTAGCAATAATGACTGTTTTACCAAAATAATCTTGGTCCTCACAATGGACAACTTTTTTATCGCCTAAATCTTCAAGACCTGTGACCATTCCATAAGCATTGACTGCCCCAAAACTTGTGGCCCCTTCAAACATTTTATAAGCGAGTTCTGGCCCCATAATAGAAGCATATCCTGGATAATTTTCTACTTCGGCGGTGTTATTCATTTGTCCCCCTGGGGCACCTTGTTCTAATAATAAAACGGATAAATTAGATCTTGAAGCATATAAAGCACTAGTCATTCCAGCAGGTCCTGCTCCAATGACAATCACATCATAAATGGTTTCTGACATTTCCTTGACTCCTTTTATTTTAACTGTCTTAACCCTACACTAAAAGTAGTTTTTTTAGCAATACTTCTGCTTGAAAAAAATGAAACATTCCGCTTAATCTTCGGAACTTTGGAGTAAATACATATCGTAGTAAAGTCCTTGTTTGGCTAAAAGTTCTTCATGAGTCCCTCGTTCAACAATTCTTCCTTTGTCTAACACTAAAATAAGTTCTGCATCCCGAATAGTAGAAAGACGGTGAGCGATGGCAATCGTCGTTCGACCTTTCCGCATTCTTTTTAATCCTTCTTGAATTAAAGCTTCTGTTTCTGTATCAATATTAGCAGTCGCTTCATCCAATACTAAAATTTTAGGATCCGTCACAATCGTTCTAGCAAAAGTAATCAGTTGTCGTTGACCAGAAGAATAACTGGCTCCTCCTTCAATGACTTTAGCATGGTACTGTCCTGGAAGTTCTTCAATAAATGTATCTGCTTGTACAAATTGCGCTGCTTTTCTAATCTCATCATCAGTAATTTTTTCATTAAGAAGACGAATATTACTAGAAATATCTCCGTAAAACATAAACGCATCTTGCAAGACTAAGCCCATTTTTTTCCTTAATTCTTCCATAGGGTATTGGCGAATATCTTTTCCGTCAATTAAGATTTCTCCTTTAGAAAATTCGTAAAAACGCATTAAGACGTTAATAATGGAACTTTTGCCACTGCCTGTGTGGCCCACAAGAGCAACTGTTTCTCCGGGATTAGCAGTAAAAGAAATATCTTTTAAAACATCTTGTTTCCCATCATAGGAAAAAGTTAAATTTTTAAATTCAATTTTTCCAGCTTGGATTTCTTCTTTTGCTTCTTTAGCTTGTTGTGGGGTGATTTCATTTTGATCTAAAATTTTTAAAATTCGGCTGCCAGCTACCATTCCATCAGTAAAAACAGATAAATAATCCATCATTTGTGACATTGGATTAAAAAATGCTTGAACATAAGTGGTAAAAACGTATACCATGCCCACTTTTACGGGAGAATTTAAAGCTTCAACACCAAATAAATACAAGACTAAAGCCACAGCCAGTGCATATAATAAACTAATTACCGGACTCAAAAGTAGGGCATTAGTTTTAATCATGTTAAATCTTGTTTTTAAATACTCTTGATTAATTTGATCAAATTCTTTTTCCAAACGTTTTTCTTGCCGAAATTGTTGCACAATACTCATGCCAGAAATCGTTTCATTTAATTTAGTATTCAGCTGACTTAACCGTTCTCGCATATTGCGATAAATTTGTGAAGAAAATTTTTGATAATACCAAATAATCAAAATTAAAAGAGGTAAAAATAATAAACAAATTAAAGCTATCTTGGAATCAATAGCAAACATGGCAAAAAATGATGAACCTACTGCAAAAATTCCCGTAAAAACAGTTAAAAAAACATACCAAAAATCAAATAAAGTTTCAGTATCATTAGAAACTCTCGACACAATGGAACCTGCTGGGGTTTGATCAAAATAACGCATCCCTAAAGTATGCAACTTTTCAAATAATTTTACTCGAATGTGTTGATAGGTTTCTAAAGAAGCCACGGAATAAATGAAAGCTTGAAGAAACCAAACCACACTTTTTAAAATGGTTCCCAAAAAATAAAGTCCAGCAAATATTAAAATTATTTTAGTCGTGGCACTTTTATCGTCTAAGTACCCGTCCATTAAATACTGTAAAACTTTAGGCAAAAATATATTAATCACTGAAAGGAAAAAAGCAAAACAAATGGCAATTAAAAATGATTTGCGAAATTTTTTCGTATAAGCAAAAAGACGTTTCACAATTACTTTTTGCTCTTTTAAGGATAAGGACTTACTCCAAGCTGATTCAAATTTTTCCACTAGCTTTCCCCTCCTTCAATTTTTGCTTCTAATTGTTGTTTTTCATACATTTTCTTGTACCAACCGTGAACGCTTAAAAGCTCTTCATGAGTTCCTCGTTGAATAATTTTCCCTTGGTCAATGACTAAAATTTCTTTTGCGTGCATTACAGAAGACAGGCGGTGAGCCACAATCATCATGGACTGGTCCGCTCTTTTTTGTTTTAACCCTTGTAGAATTTTTTCTTCCGTTTTAGCATCAACGGCTGATAAAGCATCGTCTAAAATCAACAGTTCTGGTTTAACGAGTAGAGCTCTTGCTATGGAAAGACGCTGTTTTTGTCCACCAGATAAAGAAACCCCACGCTCTCCTACCATGGTGTCATAACCATTGGTAAAGCCTAAAATATCTTCATGAATATCTGCCAGTTTTGCTGCTTGATACACTTCTTCCATAGTCGCTTCAGGTTTGGCAAAACGAATGTTGTCAGCAACGGTTAAAGAAAATAAAAAATGTTCTTGGGGAACATAACCAATTTGTGGGAGCAAACAATCTAAAGCGTAATCTTTAATATTTACTTTATTCCAAGTAATTTCCCCTAAATAATCATCATATTCTCGCAGTAATAATTTTATAATAGACGTTTTCCCTGAGCCTGTTTTCCCCACGATTCCAATGGTTTGTCCTTTTTCTAAAGTAAAATAAATATTTTCTAGTCCTTTCACGGTTTCATCAGGATAAGAAAATTTTTCCAAGGAATACCTTAAGGTTCCTTGGGCTTTTTTAGTCACGGGAACTTTTGCTTCTTGAATACTGGATTTTTCTTGAAGTAACAGCTGCACCCGATCGTAACTCGCCGATCCTCTTTCTAAAACATTGAACAACCGACCAATAGCAAACATAGGCCACACTAGCATCCCAATATACGCAATAAAAGAAACCATTTGTCCCACAGTAAGGTCATTCGCCATAATTAATTTTGAGCCTACAATAATCGTAATCACATAAGAAAGACCAATAATTAAAGTAATAAAAGGATCAAATAAAGAATCTAGTAAGAAAACCCGGCGATTTTTCACCACAGCATTGTCCACTTTTACATGAAAGTCAGCTAAGTCTTCTTTTTCTTGCCCAAATGTTTTAATTACTTTAATCCCTGTAATACTTTCTTGCACTTTGTCATTAATATCAGAGAAACTTTCCTGACTCTTTGAAAATGCATCATGGAGTTTACTCCCTAAAACTCTAGCAACAATGGCTAAAAGAGGTAA
>CAMJVA010000077.1 GCA_946409145.1 uncultured Enterococcus sp.
TATGAATCTGCAAAAGATGAACAAGCTTTCGTTGAAGGAAGAATTTCGACTTTAGAAACAATGATTCGTTTCGCTCAAATTATCGACAATGAACACGTAGATAAAAATGAAGTTTCCATTGGTAAAATGGTTACTTTCATGGAATTACCTGATGGAGACGAAGAAGAATACCACATTGTTGGTTCTGCTGAAGCGGATCCTTTTGAAGGAAAAATTTCTAACGAATCACCTATTGCTAAAGCCTTAATCGGACGCCACGTAGGAGAAGAAGTGAACATTGCTACTCCAGGTGGAGACATGTTAGTGAAAATTCTAGATGTTGCTTTAGACTAAAAAAGTTAGCTAATTTAAAAGGAGTGAGACAGTTATTGTTTCACTCCTTTTTTTAGTTGATTTATATTAATAGTTTAGTTTCCTACCCTCAGTCTAAAGTCTTAGTTTTTTTTTGGACTTTAGCTTGGGGTAGTTTTATTTTTTCCACAGTATAATATATAATAGAAAAGTAAAGGAGGCAAACGTCCATGAATGGAGCTTGGCGTTTTTTTATAGTCATTGAATGCCTTTTAGGGTTAGGTATTTTACTACAATTTACGAATAATATTGGCTTACTTATTTTATTTGCCATTGGCGTCTTTTTTCTCTTTTTTGCAGCTAAGGGTGCTAGAGGAAAAAATTCTCATCACTTTTGGCTTTTCCTAGGCTTAATTTTAATGTTAATTGCTTTATTTAATAGTTGGGCATTTTGGCTCATGTTAGTTTTTGCCATTATTTTCCTTGGATTAAAAGGCGTAGAAATTTCTGGAGTGCAGCTATTTAACAAAGCACCTTGGAAAGAAAAATCCATGGTCATGGTGGATACAGTGCCTCCTGAAAAAAAAGGTGGACGGCGCTTCAAACGTCCTTGGTTTAACAATGATCGCATTGGTACAGATGAAGTGTATGAATGGGATGATATTAATCTTAATGTGGTTTCTGGGGATACGATTATTGACCTAGGAAACACGTTGCTTCCTAAAAATGATAATGTGATTCTTTTAAGAAAAGGTTTTGGTCGCACGAGAATTTTAGTTCCTACAGGTATTGGGGTCATGGTGGAACATTCTTGTTTGTACGGACATTTAGGGTTTGATAGTGAAGAATATCAAATGAAAAATGAAACCATTCGTCTTTTTTCTAATGATTATGATCAAAATGAACGACGCTTGAAAATTATCACCTCTTCTTTAGTAGGTGATCTTGAGGTGATTCGTGTATGACAGGAGTTAGCCATCGGAAATTCATGGCCTTATATGGCACTTTGAGTACTTTTTTACTCTTAGTTGTCACCATGTTACTTTACTTATATTCCCAAACCCGAGAGGAATTTTTTGAACATTTATTTGGGGTGCGTATTTTCGGCATCCCTTTATTTTTATATATTTTAGGAATTAGTATTGTAGCAGGGGCTATTTTATATTTAATCATGTCTCTTACGCAAAAAGAGGCCAGTCGACGTTTGGAAGAAAAAATTCACGCTTTAGCTATGGGGCGGTATGATAATCCTTATTTTACTCAAGTGACTTTTGAAAAAGATGCTGATTTAATGAGTATGAATCACGATTTAACGGTGATTGCGGAAAAATTAAGCAAATTATCCCAAGAACTACAAGCTACTAACGCCCGTCCAGAGCTAGTGGATGGGGTGACGAAAGAAGAAATTTTAACCCAAGAACGCCACCGTCTAGCCAGAGAATTACACGATTCTGTGTCGCAACAATTATTTGCGGCCATGATGATGTTGTCTGCTTTAACGGAGCAGTCTCAAAAACAAGATTTACCAGAAAATTTTAAAAAGCAATTAGCTATGGTAGCTTCAATTATTAATACGTCCCAATCAGAAATGCGCGCATTACTCCTTCATCTACGACCAACTAATTTAGAAGGAAAAAGTTTAAAACAAGGGATCGAGCAATTATTAAAAGAATTACAAACAAAAATTCAAATCCATTTAATTTGGGAAGCAGAAGATGTAAAATTACCTCAAGGTGTAGAAGACCACCTTTTCCGTATCGTCCAAGAATTGTTGTCTAATACATTGCGTCACGCTAAAGCAAATACCTTAGAAGTTTATTTACACGAAATCGGCAATAATGTTTTACTTCGTTTTGTAGATGATGGGGTGGGCTTTGACACTAAGGAAAACAAAGCGGGAAGTTACGGCTTAACCAATATGAAAGAGCGAGTAACCAGTCTTGGAGGCACCCTTAAAATTATTAGTTTTAAAGGGCAAGGTACTTCAGTGGAAATTAAAGTGCCAGTAACCACTAAATTAGCTGTTCACCGAAAAGAAGAAAAATTACCTAGTCAGGAAAATGTCATCTTTTCTGAGGATGAAGAAATAGCCGAAAAGAAAGAAGAAAGAAGAAAGATAATGGAGCAGGAGGAGAAGAAAAATGATTTCAGTACTATTAGTTGATGATCACGAAATGGTTCGCATGGGAGTTTCCGCCTATCTTTCTGTGCAAGAGGATATAGAAGTAGTCGGGGAAGCAGAAAACGGCCAAATCGGGTACGAAAAAGCTCTTTCACTTCATCCTGATGTGATTTTAATGGACCTTGTTATGGATGTTATGGACGGCATTGCTTCTACAAAAGCCATTTTAAAAGATTGGAAAGAAGCAAAAATTTTAATTGTCACCAGTTTTATTGATGATGAAAAAGTGTATCCAGCTATTGAAGCAGGTGCTGCCGGATATTTACTAAAAACTTCCTCAGCTAAAGAAATCGCCAATGCCATTCGAGCCACAGCAAGAGGTGAGCGGGTTTTAGAGCCAGAAGTCACTACAAAAATGATGGAACGCATTGCAAAGAAAAATGAACCCGTGTTACATGAAGACTTAACCAATCGGGAACAAGAAATTTTACAACTCATTGCTAAAGGATACAGCAATCAAGAAATTGCTGACGAGTTATTTATTACTTTAAAAACAGTGAAAACTCACGTCTCTAATATATTATCCAAACTAGAAGTAGAAGATCGAACTCAAGCAGCTATTTACGCTTTTAAACATCACTTAGCAGAATAAAAAAATCTATGAAAATTAGTTTACCCCTTTAAAGGAGCAAATTAATTCTCATAGATTTTTTCTTTTGGGATTAAAAAAATCAGACCTCTAGTTTTTCCATTAATGCTTCCGTCATTGTTTTGGAAAAATTGATGCCTTCTTTTTCAGCTCGAACATTTAACCAGTGGGGAATTTTAATGGTTTTTTTATCTGATTTGGAGTCTTTCAAATAGTCTTTTAAATCCACCGTAACTAAGCTGGCAAATTGTAATTTTGGAT
This sequence comes from uncultured Enterococcus sp., assembly GCA_946409145.1. Classification (GTDB taxonomy): domain Bacteria; phylum Bacillota; class Bacilli; order Lactobacillales; family Enterococcaceae; genus Enterococcus_J. The sequence goes on from CAMJVA010000077.1 coordinate 3,324, forward strand.
TAATGGTGAGGCTATTTATTTCTGAAGGTTTTGGGAGTGGAAGATTGTTTTCAATATTCCATGCTAATTGAATTCCAAGAACATCAGAGGCCATTTCAAGGGCTTCTGATAAATCAGCTCCTTGGGTAGTGGCACCTTCAATATCAGGAAAATAGACCCCATAGCCTACTGGATCTTTCTCAAAAATTGCCGGATAAATTTTTAACATCTTACATCCTCCTTTAATTGAGAGGACAACTATTAAAGTTGCCCTTTCTCATAAGCTTTACGAACTGTATTTTCCACAACTCGTGAAAGTTCTTTACTGTGACTTGTAAGAGTGACCGGTCTTTCTCCCGCCTTTTCAAACTTACGGTGGGAGCCTTTTCCTCCTTTTACTTCCACAAAGCCGACAGATTTTAACAGTTGTTCAGCTTCTTTAATTGTCATGGGCATGTGCACGTTACCTCCTGACAAAATTATTATAGCACGTATTGGGCGTATAAAAAAGAAATTAAACTGAATTTTTTTTAGGGATATTTATTTTGTAATCTTTCCTTTTAATTAAATCGTGAAAAAGCATACAAAAGTTAAAATATTCGCTATAATAGAAGTAAATATGGGTTAAAGGAGTTTTATGATGAAACAGAATTTTGCCATTATTGGCTTAGGACGTTTTGGAGGAAGTATTTGCCGCACCCTAGCTGCTGCCGGTCAAGAAGTTTTGGCCATTGATACCAATGAAGAACAAGTGAATGAATACATGAATGTAGCAACCCATGCAGTAGTGGCAAACGCTCAAGACGAAGCGGCTTTAAGAGCATTAGGTTTGAGAAATTTTGATACAGTGGTCGTAGCCATTGGAGAAGACATTCAAGCCAGTATTTTAGTAACCTTAATGTTAAAAGAAATGGGTGTGCCAAAAGTTTTAGCCAAGGCGCAAAATGAATACCACGCTCGCGTCTTAGAAAAAATTGGGGCCGATAAAGTCGTTCATCCAGAAAGAGATATGGGTGTGAGAATTGGGCATCACTTAATTTCAAAAAATATTATGGATTACTTGGAATTATCGGAAAAATATACCATTGCGGAAGTAAAAGTAACGGATAAAAAATTCATTAACAAAACTTTAGGAGAATTAAACTTCCGTCAACGGTTTAATTTAAACGTCATTGGCATTCGGCGCAATAACGAACTTATTATTTCTCCAGGACCAGACGGCTTAGTGTTAGATAACGACGGTCTACTCGTTGTGGGAGAAACAGTGGACGTAGACGCCTTAGATGATCAAATGAATTAAAAAAGTTCGGCTCTTTTTTGAGAGCCGAACTTTTTTAGCTTTTTACTGTAAATGTTTCATGGCAATTCTTGCAAGTCACTTTTAAGGTTCCTCGACCTTTAGGCACGCGCATACTTTGGTGACAATTTTTACAGTGAAAGTATTTATGGGTTTTTCGATTTTTAAAGGCATTCCAATAAAAATTTGTTTTTTTGCGTAAAGGCGCCGTCATTTTTAAAAATTTCTGATTTTCATTACTGCGAACGTAAATTCTTTTTGATAAAAAACGATACAAATTCAAAATAATCAAGAAAAGTCCAATGAGCTGCATCACTCTCGGATAAATAAATAATCCTAAAAGGAGAAAAATAACCCCAGTTTTAAAGAGACATTTGTTAATGAGGTCATTTTGTCCGTAACGACCACGCATAAAGGCAATAATTTTTGGTGCTAATTTCAACATAAAACTTTCCATTTTTTTCATTCTATTCTTCCTTTTAATCCATATTCTTCTTGTAGTATACGAAAATATTTTCAAAAGTGAAATAAAAATGAAACAACTTGAGAAAAAAGCAAGAATTTTTTCACAGAAAAATTTTAATATAGGGCTATTTGAAAAAAGCATTTTATAAGACCAGAAAAGTCCCCTATGTTAGAATGAAGATGAACAACAAAAAAAATAGCCTGGTATTTCATAACAAAGAAAGTGGCTATTTTTCTAAGAATAATTATAAAATATGCTTTTAAAAGATTGACATAAGGAGTGGAGAAAATGAAAATTACCGTTACCCCAAAAGCCTTAAAATGGTTTAAAGAAGAAGTGTTAGTTGAACCGGGAATGGCTGTGGGCTTTTTTGGGAAAGTGTATGGAAGTACCCAAGTTCACGAAGGTTTTTCCATTGGAATGACAGTTTCAGAGCCAGAAGATCCTTTGGTAGAAGAAAAAATTGACGACATTACTTTTTTTGTGGAAAAAAATGATGAATGGTTTTTCAATGGTTATGATTTAAAAGTGGATTATAACGAAGAAAAAGATGATCTTGATTATGAATTTATCCCAAATGATGGACGAGAGCTCCCTGAAAAACCAGATGGGGTGAGTTCCGCTTCCATTAGAGAACCAGAATAAGTATGAATAGCTAAAGGAATTCATTCTACTGTGAAGCATAAAAAGTCTCCAAAAGTGGCCACTTTTGGAGACTTTTTTTTAATATCCTTTATCGTAAGAAACGAGATTAATTTTTGGTAGTCCATTTTCCAGATAATACTGTAAGTTTTCTGCAGCTAAATCAAAGAACCGGTCATTTAAATCTTCTGTGAGCCCAGCAATGTGTGAGGTGACAAGAATTTTTGGATGGGTCCATAAAACAGACGTATTCACTAAAGGTTCTTTGGGGAACACATCAAGAGCGGCAAAGCTTAATTGTCCTGCATCTAAAGCAGCCACTAAATCTTTTAAAATAACTGCATTTCCACGACCTACGTTTACAAAAATGCTTCCTGTTTTCATTAAAGAAAAAATTTCTTCTGTGAAAATTTGATCAGTAGCTGGAGTTCCTGGTAAAAGGTTAATCACAATATCTTGATTTTTCACGGCTTTTGGCAAGTTTTCTAAAGAATAAGTGGCTGAAAAATTCTCCACAAGGTGTCCTGTTGTGTTCACTCCAGAAATTTCTGCTCCTAACAAGCTTAAAATTTTAGCTAACTGTTGGGGAATGATTCCTGTTCCAGTAATGAGAATTTTTTTGTTTACCATGGTGGTCATTTGTCCTTTAGGATGTTGCCACAAATGTTTTTCTTGTTGTTTAGACGACTCTAAGATGCCTCGTTGATAGCTTAAAAGCATCCCTAAAACAGTTTCTGAAACAGAATTTTTCTGTAATCCCCGTCCGTTGGCTAAAATAATATTTTTTTCCGCTAATTTATCTAAAGGTAAATAGTCAATTCCCGTAGAAATTAACTGGATAAAATTAAGCTTACTTTCCGGTAATTCCAAGAGTTCATTTAACAGTTTTTGGTCCACATCAAGCATAATTGTCACATCTTTTTTCTCTTCATTTAAAAGGGTGGTAGGCGTTTTTAAAATATAATCAGTGGGTAAAGACGTCATTAATTCTTCTTTTTGCTGTTGATTAAATCGTTTCGTAATGTAAACAATTTTTTTCATAGAACATTCTCCTTTTTCAACATATTCTTATCTTTCAAAAATTATCCAGTAAATCCTGTTAATTTAAGTGTACCATTATTTATTTTAAAGAAAAGATTTACGAACTGAGAAACAACTTCTAAAAAAATAAATTGCTAAAAGGAATTTTTTTAGTTTTTAGCTATTAACTTGCCTTTGCGTATTTTATCTAAAGAAACATTGATTTGATTAAATAGCGAATTGGCTATATAATAAGGAGGTAAAGTACGATGAAGTCAGAATTTTTTTGGGGAAATGATTTTGATGAGTTTTTAGCTTCATTAAATGTAAAAGAAAAGGCTAAAGTTTTGGGGCTAATCAAAAAAAATCGAAGAATTTGGTATCTTAATTGCTATAAGACAACAATGGGTGAAAAAATTAGACAGTAATTTATTTGAAATACGTGTTCGAGCTGAGAATTCATTTTTAAGAGGTATTTATTTTCAAGTTCAGAAAAATCAATATTATCTTGCTTTAGGGTTTAAAAAGAAAAGCAATCAAACGCCGCAGAAAAAAATTATCAAAGCTATAAGAATAAGGAGAGATTTTCATGAGTAAAGTTGATGATTATATTGCAAAGGAGTCAGGGAAAGATCCAGTATTCGAGGATTTAGTAAAGGTGGAAATGAAACGATTAGATTTTGCTCTACAATTAGCTAATTTAAGGAGAAGCGTTGGAATGACTCAAAAAGAATTAGCACAAGCTATTGGTAAACCTCAGTCCACTATTTCAAGAGTTGAAACAGGG
>CAMJVA010000078.1 GCA_946409145.1 uncultured Enterococcus sp.
TTAAGGGTAAAATAATTTTTTTCAAACTTTGAGTTAAAGCTATTTTTTTCTTGGAATGATATACGGGCTTTCTTTCTTCTTTTTTTAAATAATATAAGATAAAAAAGAAAGTGCCTATGATCATTAGACAAATTAATAAAACTGTAATTTGTTGGAAATTATTTTCTTTTATCTTAATCGCGTCTAAAACAGTGGAAAATTCTTTTGGAATGTTTTTTCCAGTAGTTTCTGTGAAGGTGGACATTCTATTTTCAAAGGCCAATTGCCCTTGATTTAAGTAGTTAATTAAAAATAAACTGAGACTAACTCCCAGAGAAAAAAAACTTGTATAGAGAAATAAACTGGTTAAAAAAGGCCAATTTTTCTTTAAGTTAAGAAACCATTGTTCATTTACCATAAACTCACCTCATGTTCATTATAAAAAAAGAAGGTGAACAATTTGTGAAGAGAATTTGATTTTACCTTTACCATCCATTTAGGTAAAAAATCAGCTACAAAAATCAGGTGCAAAAAAAGAAGCGAAACACAAACTCTTTCGCTTCTTTCTCGTTTATTATCATCAAAATTTATGAGGGTTGTTTATTATCTAAGTCTGTTCTAACGATTAAAACATCGCAAGGAGCATTTCTAATGACATACTCAGAAACAGAGCCCACAAGAAGTCTTTCAACGGCATTTAATCCCGTTGCTCCTAGCATAATTAAATCCACATTAGCTGATTTAGGGAGTTCTTTGGCTAAAACAACTTTGGGAGAGCCATATTCTAAAACAAAAGAAACTTTTTCCACACCATTTTTTTTGGCAAATTCTTGATAATCACTTAAGGTTTGCTTTGCTAGTTGTGTGGCTTGATCAGCTAACACTCCATCAAAGCTAGTGACTGTTTGAAAAGCTCTCGTATCAATTACATGAGCCAGTAGCAATTCTCCGTTGTTTCTTTTTGTAACGCTCACGGCTTTTTGAAAAGCAAGTTCCGCTTCATCAGAACCATCCACTGCAACGAGTATTTTCTTATATTCTTGTAACATTGTCATCGCTCCTTTGCTAATTTATCTTTCATCTTTATTGTAAATCTTTTTTTAAAAAATGAAAAATAATAAGGGAGACAGTTATTTTTTCATGCTCATTGTTAAATACACACTAAAAATAAAAGAAAGAATTAAAATAGCAATGGTAATTCCTAAAGCCATCGTTTTAGTTGGATAAAAACTACCAGAAAAGGCAAGAAGAGCTGAAAAAATTAAAATCACCATAAAGCTAGAAGCGGCATTTTTGTTATTTTCAATTCCTAATTGCTTAAAAAAAGCAGGACCTACTTTTTTAAAGGTAAAAGCAATGACTAAAAGAAGAAGACTAAGGACAATTAAAATTATTCTGATCATCAAAAAACTCCTTTGTGTAAAAAAAGCAACTTGCTATAATAGCAAATTGCTTCAATAGTCTAAAAAAAAGAAATCCGTCGATGCCGTATTCCGTCCTATAGTATTGATCCCGCGAATTCAAGCAGGTGGGACGTGTCCGTGTTTTCTTTTGCTACCAAATGAAAAGGCATGCGTCAAAAAACAACAAGACGGTGTCCCGAGATATCAATAAAAATGTTCGGTCAACACACAAAAAAGACAACTCGTACATCACAGATTTCTTATATTTATAATAGCACGCCTTGATGCTTTGTGCAATAATTTCCCATTACAAGAATAATTATTTTGTTTTTTAATTATTTCAAAAAAATTAATTTGTCAAGGAATTTGTCTCACTTATTTATTTTTTCTCCGGGCTTTTTTCTTTCGTTTTTCTAACTCTTCATAGCGATTTTTTAAAGCTTGTTCATATTTTCCAGAAGATTTAGGCAAGTAGTAATGTGCTTGAACTAAAGTATCTGGTAAATATTGCTGATCTACCCAGTAATCAGGAAAATTATGCGGGTATTCATAGGTTACCCCGTGACCTAAATCTTTTGCTCCTTTGTAATGGGCATCTTTTAATTGTTTTGGTACTTGTCCTTGTTTTCCTGCATGAATATCACTTAAAGCTTGATCAATGGCCATTACTGCTGAATTAGATTTAGGAGACAGACATAAATCAATCACGGCATGGGCTAAAGGAATTCTTGCTTCTGGAAAACCTAAGCTATTAGCACAATTAACCGCTGCAACAGTTCGCTCACAGGCCCCAGGATTAGCAAGACCAATATCTTCATAGGCAATTACCATTAACCGGCGACTAACAGAAACTAAATCTCCTGCTTCAACTAACCGTCCTAAATAATGAAGTGCTGCATCCACGTCACTTCCCCGAATGGATTTTTGAAAAGCGGAAATAACATCATAATGAGCATCGCCATTTTTGTCGTGAGAAAATGCCTTTTTTTGTAAACTTTCTTCTGCTGTTTTAAGATCAATGTTAATGAAGCCTTCTTCATCTTTTTTTGTGGATAAAACAGCTAATTCTAATGCATTTAAAGCAGAACGTAAATCACCATTAGAACTCCTTGAAAAATGTAGTAAGGCTTCTTTAGAAAGATGAACAGGATACTTGCCTAAGCCTTTAACAGGATTATTTAAGGCTTGTACTAAACCTTGTTCCACTTCTTCAGGAGTTAAAGGATAAACTTCAAAAATTTGCGTTCTAGAACGAATAGCCGGATTAATAGAAATATAGGGATTTTCAGTCGTAGCCCCAATTAAAATAATTCGTCCAGACTCTAAATGAGGCAAAAGAAAATCTTGTTTGACTTTATCTAATCGATGAATTTCATCTAAAAGTAAAATCACTCGTCCAGACATTTTTGCTTCTTCTGCCACAATTTGCAAATCCTTTTTTGAATCAGTGGCAGCATTTAAAAAGCGAAAAGCATACTGAGTCGATCCAGCAATAGCTGAAGCGATACTGGTTTTTCCAGTACCTGGGGGACCATATAAAATCATGGAAGAAAGTAATTTTGCTTCCACCATTCGCCAAATAATTTTTCCTTCTCCCACTAAATGCTCTTGCCCAATAATTTCTTCAATTTTTTCTGGTCGCATTCGATAAGCTAAAGGTTTCTCCATGATGACTCTCCTTATTTTAGATTCAAAATTAGTATACCATAAGAAAAAGGGAACGTACGTTTTTAGGTTTACCAAAATGAAGCAAATTATGCTAAAATACTTTTATGCTAAATTTTTATGAAATATTTCAAAATAAAGATACAAAAGAAATTGCGAAAGAACTTTTAGGTAAAAAACTAGTTCATCAAAAGGAAGATCAATTTTTATCCGGCTATATTGTAGATGTTGAGTGTTATTTAGGGCCTTTGGATGAAGCTTCTCATAGCTTCGGCTTTAAAAAGACACCTCGGCTAAAAGCCATGTACGATAAACCTGGAAGTATTTATATTTACCAAATGCACCGTCATTTTCTCTTAAATTTAGTGACGCAGGAAAAAGGAGTTCCTGAAGGGATTATGATTAGAGCCCTTGAACCTAATGAAGGTCTTAAAACAATGGAGGAATTACGGCAAACAACAGGGGTTAATCTCACCAATGGACCAGGTAAAGTGACCCAAGCTTTAAATATTAAGCAAGATTTATACGGGAAATCGATTTTTTCAAGTTCTCTTTTTTTGACTAAAGGAAAAGTACCAGAAAAAATTATCGCAACTTCAAGAATTGGTATTCCTAATAAAGGCATTTGGACAGATTTACCTTTAAGATATTATGTCGCAGGAAACCCTTATGTGACTAAAATAAAAAAAAGCGACGTAAAAGCTAGCCGAGGATGGAGAGAAGAAAGATGACAACATTTGACTGGAATAATTTAGGTTTTTCATATCATAAACTACCTTATCGCTTTATTGCAAAGTACCAACAAGGAAAGTGGCAAAAAGGAGAACTTTCTAAAGAAAATCGTTTTTTAATTGAAGAAGGGGCAACGGCCTTACATTATGGTCAACAATGTTTTGAAGGATTAAAAGCCTATCGAACAAAAGAAGGTCACGTACAATTGTTTCGACCAATGGAAAATGCCAAGCGTTTAGAAGACAGTTGTCGACGTCTTTTGATGCCTGTATTATCAGAAGGTTTTTTCTTAAATGCCGTAAAAGAAGTCGTGAAAGCCAATGAAGAATTTGTTCCTCCTTATGGAACTGGCGCTACTTTATACTTAAGACCTTTTATCATAGGAGTGGGGGATCATTTAGGTGTTGCCCCGGCTGAAGAATATTTATTTGTGGTGTTTGCTTCTCCTGTGGGTTCTTATTTTAAAGAAGGTTTGCAACCAGCTAATTTTTTAGTAACAGATTACGATCGAGCAGCGCCTGTAGGGACTGGAGGGCAAAAAGTAGGAGGAAATTATGCTGCTAGTATGTATCCTCATGAATTAGCTAAAGAATTAGGCTACGCTGATTGTATTTATTTAGATCCGGCTACTCATACAAAAATCGAAGAAGTGGGAGCTGCTAACTTTTTTGGTATTACCCATGATAATATTTTTATAACCCCGAAATCCCCTTCTATTTTACCTTCTATTACTAAACGTTCTTTGCTTTATTTAGCTGAACATCGGTTAGGGTTAAAAGTGATTGAAGGAGACGTTTTTATAAAAGATATTGCTCAGTTTAAAGAAGCAGGTGCATGTGGCACAGCGGCGGTAATTACTCCCATTGGGGGAATTCAATATCACGATCAATTCCATGTATTTTATTCAGAAACTAAAGTAAGTCCTTTAATCCAGCAATTATATGATGAATTAGTAGGAATTCAATTTGGCGATATTGTTCCACCAGATCATTGGATTGAACAAGTCCTTTAAAAAATCAATGAGAAATTGGAGTAAGAAATGGATATTTATATAAAAAAAGCCGTGTTAGAAATTATTGACCGGGAAAGTACTGGGATGATTTTATCCCAAAAAAACTTAGAACTAACCCCTGGAACCGTAGATTTTTTCACTAAAAAAATTAAAGGCCTTCATTCTCCAAAAGCGAAAGTAGGCAAATTAACTGAAGAAAGTGAATTTAAAAAGGGACTTCTTGTAGGAAAAGAAGATTTTTTAAAAGCCAGTGAACTCATGATGACAGCCTGGTATGAAAAATATCAAGAAAGTGAAGAGGCACCTAGTTGTGATGTGGGAATTGTCCTTTATGAAGAAGACACAACACCTTTTATGGCCTTTTTAAAAATGAATTATCAAAAAGCCTTCACTCATTTTTTAAACAGTGACCAAGGCCAACTTTCTAATGAACTGTTACTTCATCAAACCCTTTTAGGCAGTGCCTCACAAAAACCAGATGAAGGGCTTGTGGTGAATTTAACAACGTGGGAATATCAATTATTGGAAAAAAAATATAATTTTTCAGGAGAAAAAAGACTATATTTTTCTACGGATATTTTAAAAGATCTTCCAGAAGAATCCTTAGAAAACAATGTTAAGCGGATAAAAAAAGTCGCCGAAAAAATCGGTGAAAAATATTCTGCCCCCCAATTTGAAATTATTGGTGAAGTCAAAGAAGCTGTTTTAAGTACAGTTGCTGACTATGGAGAATTAAATCCTGAAAAAATCGGCGAAAAAATTTTCTCTAACAATATTGAAGCTAAAACAACCTTTGTGAAAGAAATAAAAGAAGCAGGTTTTTCAGATAAAACCCAGCTTATTCCAGAAGCAAAAGAAGTCAGTGTCAAAAAATATGGCAAACAAAAGTTGAAATTATCAAATGGGATAGAACTCATTGTTCCTATGGATATTTATAAAAATCAAGAGCTTATTGAATTTATTAATCAACCAGATGGGACTATTTCAGTGTTACTTAAAAACATTTCAGATATTTCCGGTCAAATGTAAGTTATTTTAATAATCACAAAAAGGGAGTAAGACGATCATTGTCTCACTCCCTTATGATTTTTTCAGTCACTTATAGTTAGCAACTTAAAGTTTTTCTAAATAAATGGTTTTACTGTGAATCTCTTGAGGAAAATTTTCATCGTGTTCAATATAAAGTAAAGTAGGTTTCACGGAATTAATCACCTCAGTTAATTGATCTTGATTATAAGTATCTAAATAATTTAAAGGTTCGTCCCAAATATAGAGTTCTGTTAATTGGGACAAAGACTTAGCCACTTCAACTTTTTTTTGTTGACCCATGGACATATTTTCAATTGTGTTTTGAAAAACATCACGTTCCATGCCTAATTTTTTCAAATTATTTAAGAAGACTTCATAATCTAATTGATTAGCTGTAGCAAAGTCCTTTAATTTTCCTTGATTGCTTTCATAATTTTGTGAGACATAAGAAATATTCAAAGGGGAAACTAAAGAAATTTTTCCCTGAATTTCTCCTGGAAATTTTCCTAGTATCGCATTAATTAAAGATGTTTTTCCTGAGCCGTTTTTCCCCATAATTCCTAGAGATTCTCCTTTTTTTAATTGAAAGGAGAGGGGAGCAAACAAAGGTTTTTCTCCAGGAAAATTCAACGTTAAATTCTCGACTTCTAAAATAACGTCGTGATAGTTAGGCTGGTACTGCATTTTTAAAGGGTCAACAAATTCTAGATTTTTCAAGAGATTTTCTTTTTCAGCAATATTTTTATTCAGTCTTGTTTCAATACTTTTTGACCGTTTCATGGTTCGCGCTGCTCGCGCTGTAATAAAGCCATCATGTCCCGTACCTCCAGAACCTTTCACCTTAGAGTTACCATGAATGTCGCTTTCTCGGCTTTTGGACCAATCACTTTTTTCTTTCGCAGAATTTTTAAGACGTTTTACTTCTCGTTGAATTTTTTCACTTTCGGCCATTTCAAATTCATCTTGGCGTTTTTTTTCATTGGCGTAAGTCGTATAATTTCCTTGATAAGTTTTAAGTTCGCCTTTATCTAAAGCAATAATGTGATCCACCACTTCATTTAGAAATTGGCGATCATGGCTGACTAAGATAAAGCCTGCTTTTTTCTTTAAATAATCTGCCACTTGTTTTCGACTGTTCACATCTAAATGATTAGTTGGTTCATCAATTAATGGAAAAGAATTTTCTTGTAAAAATAAAGTTCCCAAAAGAATTTTTGTTTTTTCTCCTCCAGAAAGACTAGAAAAAGGACGATAGAGACAATCTAGCGACACATTAAGCAAGTTTAATTCTTTTTCTAGTTTCCACTGTTCAATGGGAACAATTTCTTGACACACATCATAAGTCAGTAAATCCTCAGAGGAGAATTTAGGCGGAAAATAAGTGAAATCAAGACGATGTTCCACTGTTCCAGAGTAGGGAAGAAGTCCTTGGAGAATTTTTAATAAAGTCGTTTTCCCCCGACCGTTTCTTCCCACAAGACCTAATTTCCAAGTTTCATCAACATTTAATGATGCCTGGTCAAAGAGCAAGTTATCAGCTGTATCGTAGCCAAACGTTAAATTTTTAATTTCAATTGTAGACATATTTTTTCCCTCATTTCAAAAAAAGACCCGCAAATTTAGAC
>CAMJVA010000079.1 GCA_946409145.1 uncultured Enterococcus sp.
TAATTAGTAACATTTGGAGCCACAAAGGACTTGGAGCAATTTTTACCCCTTGAACAATTTTTAAATGATAGCTTAAAGTATCCTCATCTTCTACAGCCACTTCTAATAAATTTTCCACTGGTGTCGTATTTTCTGAAAAATGAATTTCTGGAAAATGAGGCGTTTCATTTAACATAGCCCCCACTTCATAAGCCACTCCATGCATACTTAAAGCATCTGCTCTATTTGGCGTAATGGACAGCTCAATAATGTCGTCGTTTAAACCTAAATATTCTAAAACATCTGCGCCAATGGGAGCATCACTAGGTAATACATAAATCCCATCAGAAAATTCTTTTGGAGAAACATTATCTGAAATGCCTAATTCTTGTAGGGCGCAAATCATCCCATTAGACACTTCTCCTCGCATTTTTCCTTTTTTAATTTTTACATTGTCCCCAATTCTAGCCCCAGGGAGTGCCACAATGACTTTTTGTCCTTTAGAAACATTAGGCGCTCCACAAATAATTTGTGATATTTCACCTGGAGCAATTTCTACTTGGCAAATGGACAAATGATCAGAATTAGGATGAGGAACACATTCTGTAACGTAACCTACGACGATTTTTTTCAGCCCTGAAGCTAAATTTTCAACGCCTTCTACTTCAATACCCGTTACAGATAATTGATCACTTAATTCTTTAGCTGATTTATTTTTAAGATTTACTAATTGATCTAACCATTTATAAGAAACTAACACTTACACTCACTCCTTTGTTGAAAATTGTTCTAAGAAACGAACATCATTTAAATAAAAATTCCGAATATCGTTAATTCCGTAACGTAACATAGCAATCCGGTCAGGTCCAAGACCAAAAGCAAAACCTGAATAGACCGTTGAATCAATTCCAGACATTTCTAAAACATTAGGATGAACCATTCCAGCGCCTAAAATTTCAATCCAGCCTGTATGTTTGCAAACGTTACATCCAGCACCGCCACATTTGAAACAAGAAACATCCACTTCAACAGAAGGTTCCGTAAAAGGAAAATAACTTGGACGTAAACGAATGGAACGATTTTCTCCAAACATTTTTTTCATTAACACATCTAAAGTTCCCTTAAGGTCTGCCATAGTAATATTTTTATCAATAACAAGACCTTCAATTTGATGGAATTGATGAGAGTGAGTCGCATCATCTGTATCTCTTCTGAAAACTTTCCCAGGAGAAATCATTTTTAAAGCGCCTTTTGAAAAATCATGTTTTTCCATGGTTCTCGCTTGAACTGGAGAAGTATGGGTTCTAATTAAGGTTTCTTCTGAAATATAAAAGGTATCTTGCATATCTCTTGCTGGGTGATCTTTTGGAAGATTCATTCTTTCAAAATTATAATGATCACTTTCTACTTCATTTCCAGCAATCACTTCATAGCCCATTCCTAAGAAAATATCTTCAATTTCTTCCATAATTGTGGTTAAAACATGACTGGTTCCTTGAGAGAAATTTTTTCCCGGTAACGTAATATCAATAGTTTCTTTTTCTAAAGCTTCTTTTAAAGCTAGGGCATCCAGTTGTTCTTTTTTAACTTCAATCGCTGCTTGGAGTTCTTTTTTAATTTCATTAGCAAAACTCCCTACTTTAGGTCTTTCTTCTGGACTTAAGGATTTCATTTGTCCTAAAACCTCGGTAATGGGGCCTTTTTTTCCTAAGAGAGAAACTCTAATTTCGTTTAAAAGAGATAAATTAGATACTTTCTCAATCTTTTCTAAAGATGTGTGTTTTAAATCTTCTAACTGCTGTTGTAACGACATAATAATCCTCCTTTTTAAACTGTCATTAATTCCCTTTTAAAAGAGTAATTCAGATAAAATTAATCACAAAAAAAGACTTCGTTTCCAATTCAGGAACGAAGTCTTCGCGGTACCATCCTATTTCGATAATTTCTTATCGCAACTTTTTTGTGTTAACGGAACGTCTCCGGATTACTCAGCTAGGAAGTGAACTTCATGAAATTTTTTTGGTTTTAACTTTCAGTCTCTGGTTAAAACTCCCTTAACAAAAAAGATTTTCATTACTCTTTTCCATGATTGCTTTCATGTATATTCCCTAGTGTACAAAAATTTTTTACATTTAGCAAGTTTTCTCTACACTAAAATAATATCTCCCGTGTCTAGTGCTACGAGATATTTTTTAACTACTTTTTTCCCTAAAGACTCTTCTAAGGCTTTAGCGTATAAATTAATTTGTCCTTTATATCGCTCTTTTAAAAGATCACTTCGGGCTTTCTTATTTAAATGACTTAAACTATCTGTTTTAAAATCATAAAGAATTAAAGTGTCATCTTCTTCATAAAAACCATCTACAATTCCGTGAATTAACAAATCATCTTCAGTATTCACATTGGAAAATAAATCCTTGGCTTCTAAAAGCATACTAAAAGGTTGCTCTCTTTTTACCGTTTTTTCGTGGGCTAAAATTTCTTGGCCTAAATCGGTGGTAAAAAAATGAGCGAGTTTTTCATAAGAAATGAAAGGTAAAACTTCTTTTTCCAAAACCCCTTCTTCACTTAAATGCTCACTTAAAGAAATAAAATCTTGTGCTGTGGGAGTTTTATCTAAAGAAATTAACTGCATTAACAAATGACTGGCGGTTCCAATAAGGGCTTTTGAAATCTGGTTTTTCCCAGTAATAAAGCTAGGATCTCCCAAAGAATCTTTTAAATAGCGTCCTTTTTGTTTTTGTTCAAAATTCAAAAGTCGGGCTAATTTTTTTTCATCAGGATCAGTGAACAACTGCTTAATTTCTGTCACACTTTGATAGCTGGCTGTTTTTGTGGCATTTTCAAAAGAATAGTTTGCTTTTAAAATAGCTAAGGCTTCAAAGGCTAAATGAGTGGGTTCTTGTTTTTTTTCTTCCACCACAGTTGGTTTTTTTTCTGGGGATAAATTTTCTCCATAAAATTTATAAGTGAAGCTGCCAAATTGATTTAATTCTGGCAAAGTAAAGTCACTTACAACTGGTCCTTTGGGATGTCTTGCTAAAGTAAAGCCCACCCAGTCCATCATCGAAGTATTATTTAATCTTAAAGGACTAGGTAAGACTAAAGAGGTTGTTTTTCCTCCTCTTTCAAAGGATTTCATTAATTCTTCAGGATTTTCGTAAGAGCCTACTAAAAATAATTTTTGCTCGGCTCTCGTTAAGGCCACATAAAGTTTCCGCATTTCTTCTGATAAAAGTTGCCGTCTTTTTTGTCCTTGAATCACTAAATAAGGAATCGTAGCATGGCGGACACGCTGATCATCTAATAGGGTTATTCCCACACCTAAATCTTGGTGAAAAATGGCTTTTTGGGTTAAATCACGCAAATTAAATTTTTTATTCATGTCCATTAAAAAGACCACTGGAAATTCTAATCCTTTACTAGCGTGAATCGTCATTACCCGTACTGCATCAGTTGAAGGTAGAATAGTCGGTTCGGCTAAATCTTTATTTCGCTCTTGCATTTTTTCAATAAAGCGCACAAATTGAAACAGCCCTCGGTAACTCATTTGTTCATATTGGCGCGCTCTTTTAGCTAAGGCTAACAAGTTTTCTTTTCGTTGAGCCCCTTCATTTAAACCTGTTACATAAGCTAAAAATCCTGTTTTTTCATAAATTTTAAAAATTAATTGACTTAAAGACAATAAATTTTTTTCTTGACGGAATTCATTTAAAACTTGGAAAAAAGATTGAATTTTATCCTTTAAAGGACCCTTTTGATAATTTTCTAACGCCTCGTAAAAGTCTCCTTCTAAATGTTGGCTGCGAATTTCTCCTAATTCTTCTTCGTTAAAATTAAACATTGCCGAGCGTAACACAGCTACTAGAGGAATATCTTGTCGGGGATTATCAATAATTCCCAATAAGGCCAACATGGTTTTTATTTCAGTGGCTTGAAAATAATTTTCTGCTTCACCTACTACTACGGGAATACCGTATTTTTTAAAAGTAGCAAGTAAGGCTAAATTATTTTTTTTCGTAGGGGTTAAAAGCACAATATCTTCATACCGTAATGGGCGCATGGCTTTTAAGCCTTTATCATAAACTTCAAAGCCTTCTTCCATTAAGTCCTGAATTTTTTTGGCCACCATAGCCAACTCTCCATCAGTTTTATCTTCTAGGTGGGGATTTTCTTCGCTACTTTTTTCATAAAGTAATAATTCTGGAGAAAAGGCGGCACTTTCAGGGAAACTTTTATTACCTAATAATAAATACGCTTCTTTATCATAGGCTAATTGTCCCACTTCATCATCCATTAACTGGGAAAAAACCAAATTAGTAAAATCTAAAACTTCTTTTCTAGAGCGAAAATTTTCTTGTAGTAAAATTCTTTTTCCTACTTTGGGATCATTTTTTTCATAAGCATAATATTTTTTAATGAATAAGGTGGGATCTGCTAAGCGAAAAGCATAAATAGACTGTTTCACGTCTCCTACCATGAATAAATTATTGTTTCCCACACTGGTTAAAATCGTTTCTTGCAACTGATTAGTATCTTGATACTCATCAATCATGACTTCTTTGAATTTTTCTTGATAAAATAATTGGGCAGTTTTTTCATTTGTTTGCTCATCCACTGTTTGCAAGATTTCTAAGGCAAAATGTTCTAAATCATTAAAGTCTAGGACATTCATTTTTCTTTTTCCTTTGGCAAAACTTTCTAAAAAACACAAGGCTTTATCTTTTAACGTCACTACTAAATCCTGAGCTTTTGTTAAAGTTTCTAACATTTTAGAAAAATCTTCTGGAAAAAGTTTCTCTTGGACTTTCTCTAAACTTTTTTTCAATTCTCCTCGTGTAGCCGTTAAACTTTTAGCTAATAACTTAAGTTCTTCATCTTTTCCCCTAACGCCTTTTATTCTGTCAAAGGTCATGGCAGTAAAAAGTTGTTCGGCCTTTTCAAACTCACTGTTTTTTAAGTACACGATTAATTGACAAACCACTTCTTTTTCCTTGGAAAAAATAGCATGATTGGCTAAAAGTTCTGGCATATCTGCTTTTTCTATAAGCTTTTCATACTCTGTTACGACATATTCTAATTCTTGAATGACCTCTGGCACTAGGTATTCTTCAAACAAGAATAAGCCTTTTTCCGTTGAGTAAAATTCAGGCAAACTTTCTAACCATTGAGTAGGGTCTGGGGAACTTTTAGCAAAGTCACTTAAAGAAAAAATCATTTTCTCTAAACCATCATCATTGCGATCAGAAGAAAAGTTATCTGTTAATTTTTTAAAATCTTCTTCTTCATAAAATTTTTCCCGTAAATTTGCCCAGACTTCTTCTTGGAGCAATAATTTTTCCGTTTCATCCGTTAAAAGACGAAATTGAGGATCAAGACCAATTAAATAGTAATACCGCTGAATGACACCTAAACAAAAGGCATGAATCGTTGAAATATTGGCCATAGGTAAAAGAGCTAACTGGCGTAAAAAATAATTTCTTTTTTCTCCTGTTTCCATTTGAATTAATTCTTTTAAGACCACTTCAATCCTTTGCTTCATTTCTCTAGCGGCACTTTCTGTAAAAGTAACAATTAAAAGTTCATCAACAGAAATGCCACTTTTTATTTTTTCAATGACTCGCTCTACTAATACGGTGGTTTTTCCTGAACCGGCTGAAGCGGAAACTAAAATGTTACTATCTTGTTCATAAATAGCTTGCCATTGACTATTAGTAAATTGACTTTCTTTTGGCTTAATGGGAACGCTCATTTTACTTTTCTTCCTCCTTTCCTTGAGAAAGTTCTTCGCTGATTTTTTCCATAACTTCTTTTTTACTTAATTTTTCAATTTGACGATAATTATTTTCTTTATTTAACACATCAAAACGACAAATACTTCTAAAGGGACAATAAGTACACACAATGGTTTTTTTGTCGTGATAACTTGGATTTAAATGAATTTTCCCTTGTAAAATATTTTCTGCTGCTTGGGTTAAATTCCGCTGATTTTTTTCTTGTAATAAAGAAAGTTCTTTTGAGGTTAAATGTTGACTATCCAATACTTTTAACCCTGCTTTTAACCCTTTCACTGGATAAATTAAACTACTTCCAGAAAGATTTGGATTTAAGTTTTCTAAATAATCTTCATCTTCTTCATCAGCTACTAAAAATCCTTGATATTTAAAGGCTTTTAAAGTATCCGTTTCTAGATCATCTTTTGGTTTTAATTCTGGATTTTTAATTTGTAAATATAACGCCCCACCAGGAAGGACCAATTGATTTTTAGGTACTTTTAAATGAGCCAGTAATTTATTTTTATTTTCCTTTTGACTTAACACTTCTAAATAAGTTAACAGCTGCATGGATAAACCGTAATAAGCATCTGGTAAATCAAATTTATGTTCAGAAGATTTATAATCAATCACTGTTAAATAGGCTTTTTCATCCACTTCAGTTAAATCTACTCGGTCAATAATCCCTCGTAAAAACAATTTTTTCTCTTGGTCTAAAGAAAAATCTAACCCTCGAAGATCCCCTTGCCCAAAACCAAAACGCCATTCAGTAGAAATAGGCTGACTTTTAGTGATTTTTTGTTGCCAATTAATAGCTTTGACTAATTGATGCAACGTGGCAATGAGTTTATTTTTTAAATAATCCATGCGCAAACTTTTAGAAAAAACAGAGTATTTTTTCTCTTGTAAAACGAGATTTAAAGCATCATGAAAGAAGAGATTTAACTCATTTTCTGAAAGATTTTTCACTTGCTCATTTGTTAAGACTATTTTAAATAATTCATCTAGTACTTCATGGAAAAATTGACCAGTAACTAGAGGATTAAGCCCAAATAACTCTCTTTCTTGGAGTTTTAAACCATAATTTAAGAAAAATTGATATTCACAGGCATAAAAACTTTCCATTTTAGACACGGAAGCATAAAGTTCTTTCCCATATAAATTTTTAGCGGTAGTTTCACTTAAAGAAGTGGGAATATTTTTTTTAGCCCAACTTTTTTCTAAATTATTGAATAACTCTTTTAAAGGACTTTTGGCTAAAATTTGTGGGACACTGAGCCAAAAATTATTTAAATTATCTACCGTCAGATTTTTTACTCCACTGTAATCTTGGATAAGTTGAGCATAAGTAGAAATGCGCCCTAAGGTTTGTTGTTCATTTTCTTTTTCAGCAATGTCTCCTAAAGAATGAACCGAAATACCAAAAGGTTTTAATAACCGCGGTAAAAAACTAGAAATTTTAACCAGACCTTTTTCTTTTTGTTGGGGATAAGAAAAGAAAAGTTTTTTATTGGCAGAAAGAAGTAAATAATATAAATAAAGATTTTCTTTTTGACTTTCTTTTTCTGCTTCAAAAACTAGACTAAGTTCAAATTCTTTTTCTTCTGTTATTTTTCTTCGCTCTTCATCCGTTAAAAGGGT
>CAMJVA010000080.1 GCA_946409145.1 uncultured Enterococcus sp.
ACAAAAAAATTGAACCGATAGAATTATTTCTATCAGTCCAATAAATTATAGTGCCCTTAAATCTTAATAAAAGTTGGTCCAAAAATAACTCTTTGATCAAAATATAAGTGGAACCATTACCAAAATATGAAAAGCTATTTTCGGATGCTTCCTCCTTATGCTCGTTGTAAACTACATGTATCGTTGGACTATTGAAACCATCACGTCCAACTTATATCTTGAGGTTAAACACTTTTGTCCCATCATCCATTTTAATTAATCGTCTCTTCTGCCACCAAATAAAAGAATTAAACGTAAAAGTTGTAAGAAGGTACTTAAGGCTCCTGCCACATAAGTTAAGGCAGCGGCAATTAATACTTTTCTGACTAAAGGCACTTCTTCTTCTGTCAGTAAATTTCCTTCAGATAGAATTTTAATAGCTCGTCTTGAAGCATCAAACTCTACAGGCAAAGTTACTAATTGAAATAATAAGGCTAAAGAAAAAGCAAAAATTCCTAAATAAATTAATGTCCGATTTCCTCCAAGTAACACTCCCACTAAAATAATTGGAAAGGCAATGGTGGACCCTAGATTTGCCACAGGAACAATAGCGTGGCGTAATTTCATGGGAAAATAATTCACTTGATCTTGGACTGCGTGACCACATTCATGAGCTGCCACACCAATTGCCGCTACAGAAGTTTGTTGGGCAGTACTTTCTGATAAATTTAAAGTTTTATTTTGGGAGTTATAGTTATCTGTTAAATTTCCCCCAATGGGATGAATAGACACATTTGTAATGCCACTATCTTGCAAAATAAACTGTGCTGCTTGGGATCCAGTGATATTTTTTTGACTTTTCACTTGGTTATACTTATTAAAGGTTGAATTCACATAAGCACTGGCTGCTCCAGATAAAACAAGGCCAATAATCACTAAAATATAAGTGGGATCCCAGAAAAACATTGATCCGTACATAATGCTCCCCCTTAAGATTTTTCTCTAGTATACCATGAATCAACTAAAATTCTTTGTTATTAAATTGTCCTTTAGACCTTTTTAAACTCTTGCACAATTTTTTGTAATTCTTGATAAATTTCTTGGGCTTCTTTTAAGTCTTTTGCTTTGGCCCCACTTGCTAAAGGATGACCGCCTCCATGGTGATGTTTAGCTAATCCATTAATCACTGGACCTTTTGAACGAAGACGTACTCGGTAAGTCCCATCTTCTTGATAAACAAAAATACACCAAGAAAGAACACTTTCAATTTTTCCTGGAAGGGACACAATGGCAGAAGTTTCTGCATCACTTACTTGATATTTATTCATAATTTCTTCTGATAATAATAAAGAGCCCGCTCCAAATTCATCCACTTGTAAATTTTCAAACACATAACCAAATAACTTCGCTACTTTTTCACTGACTTGATCAATTTGCCGGTTTAATAAAGCTGCGTCAAAGTGAAATTCTCGCAACTTGCTCACAAGGGCAAAAGTTTTTCCTGTAGTCGCTGGATATAAAAATCTCCCAGTATCCCCCACGATTCCTGCGTAAAGTAAACGTGCTCCATTATCTGATAAAGAAAGTTCATCTTCATGGGTAAAATAAAAATCTGCTACAATTTCAGCGCAAGAAGAAGCGGTAGTATCCACATAGCAAATATCCCCGTAAGGTTCATCATTAGGGTGATGATCTATTTTAATTAGTTCTTGGCCTTTTGCATAATTTTTCCCATCAATTCTTGGAGTATTAGCCGTGTCCACTACGATCACTAAAGCATTGGCATAATCTTTTTCCAATACTTCATCCATTGTTTCTAAGTATTCTAACCCTTCAGGCTGTCCTCCTGCCATTAATACTTTTTTTTCTGGAAAACTGGTTTTAATAATTTCTGCTAGTCCTCCTTGAGAACCAATGGCATCAGGATCTGGACGTTGGTGACGATGAATAATAATCGTCTCATATTGTTTTATTTTTGCTAGAATTTGATCTGTTATAGTCATTTTTAAAGTTTAGACACTCCTTTATTTTTAAGTACTGAAATAAATTTTAAAAGATAGTCATTGAAATTTTTTAATTAGGACGTTCCATGACTTGACAAATAACAATGGCTTTAGCCACAATACTATTTTCTAAGTAAACTTCAATATCTAGTTTGGCTGAGCGTCTGCCAATTTCTAAAATTCTTGGACGAATAGAAAGTTCACTTTCCAGTTGGATTAAACGGAAATAATGAAGGTTCACTTGTTCGATTAAAACATTTCTTCTTTGTTGACTCACCATGACTCTTTGAGTAGCAGTGGTGATTAATTCACTTAAAACACCAAAAGAAATGGTTCCTACGCCATTTACCATTTGTGGAGTTACCGTGAAACGATATTCATAGCCATCTTTCACCTTAGTATCTTCTACAGCGTAAACTTGACCAGAGATTTGATCAGATAAAGTGTCTGCAATTTGTGGTTGCCGTTGCACTAGCTGCATGGCTTTCATGACGTCTCGTCTAGAAACAATTCCCACTAAGGTTAAATCATCTTCCACTACTGGCATCACTTCAAGACCGTCCCAAATCATTTGGTGAGATACACTAGCGACACTCATGGCTTTTTTTACTGCCATGGGGTCTTTTGTCATGGCTTTGTCTAGTGTTTGAGTATCATTTTTTCCCACTACGTCTTTAGCCGTGATAATTCCTAACAAGCGTAAATGTTGATTCACCACTGGAAAGCGCGAATGACCAGAAGTTTCCGCTAGTTTTCGGTATTCAGAAATGGTCTCTTGCCCCGTTAAGTAGTTGGTTTTTTCTAAAGGAGTATAAATATCAGACACTAACATAATATCTTTTTTAATTAATTGATCTGATAAAGCTCGGTTAATTAACGTTGCCACTGTAAAAGTATCATAGGTAGTAGATAAAACCGGTAAAGATAATTCATCTGCTAATTTAGAAATTTCAGGACTGGTTTTAAATCCTCCTGTAATGAGTACTGCAGCGCCTAATTCTAAAGCGAGTTTTTGAACTTCAACACGGTTTCCCACAATCATTAAAGAACCTTTAGTAATGTAGCGTTCCATGGCATCTTCTGTCATGGCCCCAATGACAAATTTATTTAAATCTTTGTCTAAGCCGTTATCGCCACCTAATACTTCTCCTTCAATAATTTTCACTACTTCAGCAAAAGTAAGGCGTTCAATATTTTTCTTTAATTTTCTTTCAATTCGAATGGTTCCCACTCGTTGAATAGTAGACACTAAGCCCACATTTTCTGCATCTTTAATTGCTCTATAGGCCGTTCCTTCACTAACCTTAAGATTTTTTGCAATGCTTCTTACACTAATCCGTTCTCCTACAGGTAAAGATTCAATATATGAGAGGATTTGATCATGTTTTGTTGCCAAAATTTTCCCTCCTTCAGGTAACTGTTGCTTATTTTTTAAAAGGTCATAGTGTCTCCAGAATTTAAAACTATTATTTTTTCTTCTGATAAATATTTTTTCAATTGGAGAGGGTTTTGTTCAATAACTGGAAACGTATTGTAATGAATTGGAACTACTTTTTTTGCTTCAATGACTTTAGCGCATAAAGCAGCCTCTTTCAGTCCCATGGTGAAATTATCTCCAATAGGTAAAAAAGCAAGGTCAATTTCAAAAGGCGCTAATAATTTCATATCAGAAAAATAAGCGGTATCCCCAGCAAAATACAAGGTTTTCCCTTCAATTTCTAATAAAAATCCAGCCGCTTCCCCTAAATAAATAATATTTTCGCCTTGAGTAAAGCTAGAAGAATGTTGGGCAAATACCATTTTTACTTTTCCAAAAGGAAATTGAAAACTTCCCCCAATATTCATTCCATGAGCTTTCACTCCTTGAAAGCTTGCCCAAGTAGCAAGCTCTGCAATAGCAATGACCAAGGCATTCTCTTTTTTGGCAATGGGAATTAAATCTCCAATATGATCATTATGCCCATGGGTCGCTAAAATATAATCACAATGCACGTCTTCATTTCTCACAGTACTTAAAGGATTGTCAGTAAAAAATGGGTCGATTAAAATTTTTGGGCCGTTTTCCAGCTCAATACTACAGGTTGCATGCCCATAATAAGTAATTTTCATGAACTCTCTCCTCCTTTTTTCCTTTATGCTCTTATTAATTATAACAGAAAATAAAAATAATTAGTACAGTAATCTAGCACAGTGGAAAGTTTTTACTGTCAAAAAGCTTTATTTCAAATAATAATCTTCCTTAAAAGACCCTTGAGAGAAAATTAAACACTAAAAAAGGGAGTGGGACATGATTATGTCCCATTCCCTTAAATCTTAATAAACGGTGATCCAAAAGTAACTCCTTCAGAAATAAGTCGAATAATCACAAAAATATGAAAAGCTATTTTCGGATTATCCTCCTTAATTCTCGGAGTTAAACACTTTTGTCTCATCCTCTTTTAGTTTGAATTAGAAAAATTTCTTTTTGCTGCTTGACTCCATAATAACCGGTAAAATCACTGGACGACGACGAGTTTGATCAAAGAGATAGCGAGATAATTGTTCTCTAATTTCTTGTTTCAAACGGCTCCATTCAAATTCAGGATACTCTAAGTTTTTTTCTGTCACTTCTGTCACAATTTTAGTTGCTTCTTCAATTAAATCTTTGTTTTCTTTCACATAAACAAAGCCACGAGAAGTAATTTGCGGATGAGAAACAATCCGTTTTTCCCGACGATTAATAGTTAAAACAGCTACAAAAATCCCATCTTCAGAAAGAATTTTCCGATCTCTTAAGACAATGTTTCCAATATCTCCCACACCAATTCCGTCAATCATCACATTATCCGCCGGAACGGAACCAGCTAAAATAAGTCGGTCTTTTTCGTAACTTAAAACGTCTCCTTTAGTCGTCAAGAAAATGTCTTTGTAAGATATACCTACTTCATTGGCTAAATCAGCATGGGCAGCTAATTGCCGATACTCTCCTTGAACAGGCACAAAAAATCTTGGCTTCATGAAGTTAAGCATCATTTGAAGTTGGTTAGGATTAGCGTGACCTGAAACTCTTAAGTTATCAGTAATTGTTTTCACTGTTCCACCTGCTCGGTAGACCATATTTTCTGTTTTAGCCACTGTGGTTTCCATGGCCGTAGTTGGGGTCGTTGTAATGTAACATAAATCCCCTTCTTTAATATGAATGTTCCGATGACGGCTAGTAGCCATTTTTTGCAGAGATTTAATGGGTTCTCCCATCCGTCCTGTTTCTAAAATTAACAATTCATTGTCTGGATAATTTTTCATATCTTTCACAGGAATTAATAAATCATCAGGCACTTGTAATCGTTCAAGACGTAAGGCAGTTTTTACAATTCTTTCTAAATCATGACCTGTTAAAACTACTTTTCGTGAAGAAGCATGTGCAGCATTAAACACTTGTTGAATCCGTCTTAAATTACTAGCCACACTTGCTACAATAATGCGACCTTCCCAGTATTTAATCGTATCTAATACTTCTTCGGCAATTTGTCGTTCACTGGCTACTTGCGTTGGATTTTCTGCATTAGAAGAATCAGAAAGTAACGCTAAGACACCACTGGCACCAATTTGTGCTAAACGAGCAAAGTCAGTTTGGTACATTGGTTCAGCACTTTGATCGAATTTAAAGTCTCCTGTGTAAACAATACTTCCTGCTTCTGTTTTCAAAGAAATACCTAAAGAATCGGGAATCGTATGGGTTGTTTTAAAGAAACTTACTGTAGCATCAGGAAAATCAATTTCGGTTAATTCATCAACCACATGGAAGTCTTTAAATTTTTTCGTAGCTTCATAACTTTTTACATTAAGTTTTGCCAGTTCAATGGTTAATTCTGAGCCAAACACAGGCACAGAAAGCTGTTCTAATAAATAAGGCAATGCCCCAATAGCATCTGCGTGTCCATGAGTTAAGAATACTCCAGCCACTTTGTCTTTATTTTCTACTAAATAAGTAAAATCAGGAATCACCACATCGATTCCTAACAGTTCATCTTCAGGATAGCGTAAGCCACAATCAAAGAGAAAAATTTCTTCTCCTACTTCAATGGCGTAAATATTTTTTCCGTTTTCCCGGACGCCTCCTAAAGGAATTATTTTTATATTGGTCAAATCTTTCACCTCTTAAAATTATTTTTATCTTCGTTTCTGAATTTTTACCAACGTCTTATTTTAACACAAAGGAGGACTTTTGTATAAAGTTGAAAAAGGACAAAAAAGAGACTGGAATTTTCCAGCCTCTTTTAGTGATTATTTTTCTAAAATTTCATAGGTTGTGGTGGATTCAAAGGTTTCTTCTGGAGTCAAAAGCACATTTCCAAAGCCAAGATGATTCATAGCATCTGGCATGTTTTGGGTTTCAATTGCCACTGCCCCATGAAAATTAAGCGGACCTTTTTCAAAAACAACGGGATCTCCAAAATTACTTGTGAAAATAACCACTGCATCCCGATCTGTAGAAATTTTTAAGGTTAATGTGTCATCAGGACTCGTTAATTCTACCGTGTGCGGAGCATGATTGAACATAAAAGGATGATCAATTCCTTTTTTCATTTTAATTTGTTCATGATCACTAGAGAAGGCTTCTTTTAATTTTTTCCCTTCTCTAAAATCAAAAGGCGTCTCAGCTGTCTTTAAAAGCGTTCCTGTAGGCATGCTATCGGCTTTTAGTTCAGCCACTTGGTCCGCATTAATTTTTAAAGTGTGCTCAGAAATATCCTCCATTTTCCCAGTTAAATTAAAATAGCCATGATTTGTTGGATTAAACACAGTAAGTTCATCTGTTTTTCCTTCATAGTGAATGGAAAATTGATTGCTGTTTTTTAAAGTATAGGTTACTTTAACAAGAAGATTTCCAGGAAAACCATTCATTCCATCTTCTCTTAAATAACTTAAAGTGAGTGCCGCTTGGTCTTTAGTAATTTTTTCTTCTGGAGTAAAAATTTTCCATTCAAAGGAATTAACTCCTCCATGTAAAGTATTTTCTCCTTCATTTGTAGCAGCTTGATAAGTCTTACCGTCTAAAGTAAATTGTCCTTTAGTAATTCTTCCTGCAACAGGTCCAATGGTTGCTCCAAAATATTTTGAAGGGCCGTCAAAATCTTTCTTAGTAGTACCTGAAACGACGACTTCTTTGAGACCATTTTTAGTCGGCACTTTAAAACTAATGAGTCGCGCCCCATAGTCGACCACTGTTAATTGCGCCCCTTGGTTATTTTCTAAAGTAAAATACGTTAAGCCATCTTCTTGTTTTTTTGTAATGTTCATCAATTGCACCTCCAAAATTATTATAACTTATGAAAGTGAAAACGAGTACATTTTTT
>CAMJVA010000081.1 GCA_946409145.1 uncultured Enterococcus sp.
ATGTGAGAGAAGTCTCTTTATTGGCAGATTATTTTGTTATTTGTCATGGAGGTTCTGAAAGACAATTAAAAGCCATTGTAGATGCCATTGAAGAAGAAGTAGAAAAAGCTAATTTTTCAGTCAAACGTATTGAAGGAAAAGATGGCGCCAAATGGATTTTAATGGATTTAGGGGATGTGATCGTTCACGTCTTCTCTGAATCTGAAAGAAGTTTTTACAATTTAGAAAAATTATGGCAAGATGCTCCAATGGTGGATCTTACTAGTTATATTGAGGAATAAAACGTGAATTACGAAACTTTTGCAGAAGTCTATGACACGATTATGGATAATACGTTGTATAATGAATGGTTATCTTTTACCAAGCGTCATTTAACTGGAAACAATATTTTAGAGCTCGCTTGTGGCACGGGAGATTTAGCTGTTTTTCTCGCTAAAGAAGGCTTTACTGTGACGGGCTTAGATCTTTCAGAAGAAATGCTTTCTGTAGCCGATCAAAAAGCCTTTGACAATAAGGTAGAGATTGCTTTTTTACAAGGGGATATGCGTGAACTTCCAGAAATAAATGCCTTTGATGGGGTGACGTGTTACTCTGATTCTTTATGCTATTTAAAAAGTGAAGAAGAAGTATTGCAAGCTTTTAAAGGGGTTTATAGTAATTTAAAAGTAGGCGGACATTTTTTATTTGATGTTCATTCTCCTTACCAAATTACAGAAGGTTTTTTAGATTATAGTTTCCACGATCAAACAGAAAATTTTGCTTTTTTGTGGGATTCTTATCCAGGAGAGACTCCTTTATCTGTGAGTCATTATTTAACTTTTTTCATTAAAGAAGGAGAAAGTTTTCAACGATACGATGAGCTTCATGAAGAAAGAACCTATGATTTAGCTACTTTTAAAAAGTTATTGAAAGAAGCTGGATTTAAAAATCTCCAAGTCTTTGGGGATTTCACCGATGAAGCACCAACAGATAAAACGAGAAGATTATTTTTCAAAGGAGAAAAATAAGAAAAAAAGCCATTAAAAAGTGTGTTGAAAGTCTTTGACTTAAACACACTTTTTTCTTCTAAAATAAGTGAAAGAAATTTTTATAAAACTTTATCTTGTGGGAAAGTTTTTATCAAGGAGGCATTTTATGAAAGCAGTGGGCGTAATTGTAGAGTATAATCCTTTTCATTTAGGGCATAAATATCATTTGCAAAAAGCAAGAGAGACGAGTCAAGCTGATGTTGTGGTGGCTATAATGAGTGGCAATTTTTTACAACGAGGAGAGCCAAGTATTTTAGATAAATGGCAACGAGCCCAAACAGCTCTTTTAAATGGTTGCGATTTAGTCGTGGAACTTCCAGTCCATTACGCTTTACAAAGTGCAGATTTTTTTGCTAGAGGAGCTATAACATTACTTCATGCTTTAAAAGTAGAGGCCTTATGTTTTGGCACAGAAGTAACGAATTTTCCTTATGAAACTTTTGGGAAAACCATGCTTTTAAAAGAAGAACAAATAAAAGAAGAATTGGAAAAATTAAAACATACTGGTATGAGCTATCCTAATCAAATGCGCGTAGTTTATGAAAAATTAGGTCTTCAAGGCCAGTTCAATCAACAAACACCGAATCATTTATTAGGGTTAACTTATGCAAGAGAACAAGCAAGAATCGCTCCTGAAATGTCCCTTTTACCTATTGAGCGCCTTGGTCAAGGGTATAAAGATAAAGGAAATAATGAAGGTTTTCTCTCTGGAACGAGTATTCGAGAATTTGCAAAAGAAGGAGACTTTGAAAAAATTAAAGGAAAAGTCCCAGAACAAACTTATACTGATTTAACAACCAGTTCTTTAGTTTCTTGGGAAAATTATTTTCCTTACTTGAAATATGAACTTTTAGCGAGTAGCAGCGAGGATTTGAAAAAAATTTACCAAATGACAGAAGGGTTAGAAAAACGCCTGAAATTAGCCAAAGATGCAGAAAATTTCTGGCAATTAGAGACAGTTTTAAAAACAAAACGCTACTCTAAAGTGCGTCTCCGTCGTCTCTTAAGTTACGTTTTATTACAAATTAAACAAGAAGAAATGCTCGCACAAGAAGATTTTTTAAATGTTTTAGGGTTTACTAAAGCAGGACAAAGTTATTTATCTGAAATTAAAAAAACACTCAATTTGCCATTAATTACTAAGAGAAAAAAGAATCAAGAAGAGTTACTCCGTTTAAATCACCGAGTAGATGAAATTTACGCTTTATCTCCAGGAGTTCAGGATCAAATTTTTGCTAGATTACCTCTTAGAGTGTAAGCAAAAATCTAAAAATAACTTGCAAAAATTCAGCTGATAGGTATAATCGTTATGTATTGATTTAAGAAGGGTAAGTGAAAACATGGGACGCAAATGGTTCAATATTAAAGATAAAAAAGCCGAAAAAGAAAAACAAGCCAGTCGAGTAAATGCCAAATTCGGTATTGAAATTTATATGGCAGCAAAAGCGGGAACACCTGATCCTGTGGGAAATCAAAAATTACATTTTGCCATTGAACGGGCAAAAATGAATAATGTGCCTCGTCACGTCATTGACCGGGCTATTGAAAAAGCAAAAGGCTCCGCTGATGAAAACTATTCTGAATTACGTTATGAAGGCTTTGGACCAAATGGTTCTATGCTAGTAGTAGATGCGGTGACTAATAACGTAAACCGAACAGCAGCAGATGTGAGAGCAGCTTTTGGTAAAAATGGCGGAAATATGGGGGTTACAGGTTCTGTAGCTTACATGTTTGACAGCAATGCTATTTTCGGTCTTCCAAAAGGAGACGCTGATGAAATTTTAGAACTTTTAATGGATGCAGATTTAGACATTAAAGATGTTGTACAAGAAGATGAACAAGTGGTTATTTATGGTCAACCTAATGATTTTTCTGCTATTCAACAAACTTTAAAAGAAAATGGTTATGAAGAATTTACCGCTGCTGAAATTGCGATGATTCCACAAAATGAAATTACTTTAAGCGGGGAAGACCTAGAAAAATTTGAAAAACTAATTGACGTACTAGAAGATAACGAAGATGTACAAAACGTTTATCACAATGTTGACTTAGGAGAATAAAAGGATAAAGTCAGGCTGGGTAAAATCCAACCTGACTTTTTTAAAGTTAAAGGGATTATAAAACTTTTAGATGAAAAACATCATATTTATCAGTGGTTCGCATTATTTTTATCTGGACATTGTCCAGCTTTACGAGCTAGCTCTCGGTGCAAAATCACTTGCTGAATTCGCGACAAAATTCATCGCTATAATTCCTCAAGCGCATTTTGCTTGAGAGCTGAACGAGCTCGTTCAGCTTTTCTTACTACATATAAGCCAGTCTTTCTTTTTGTCCCTTGACCATTCCTTGTTACAATTAGTTTAAGAAGAAAGGAGCTGAAAAAATGAAAAAAAGATATAAAGAAGCGTGGATTATCTTAAACCCCAGTTCAGGACAAGAAGCAGGAGAAAAATTAGCGGAAGAGATTCAAGAAAAAGTTTCTGAGGTGGCTGAAAATGTTGTTTTAAAAGAAACAAAAAAAGAAGGAGATGCTACAGAATTTGCTAAAGAAGCTGCCACACAAGAAATTCCTTATGTGATTGCAGTAGGGGGAGACGGGACAGTCAATGAAGTGTGTAATGGTATAGGAAATTTTGAAAATCCTCCCCATTTAGGGATAGTTCCTTTGGGTACTGTGAATGACTGGGCCCAAGCACTAGGGATTCCAGTGGAAGAAAAAGAGGCCATTGCAACTTTGACCTCTGCCAATATGCAATCTGTGGATCTTGGAAAAGTGAATGATTTATTGTTTACAAATCTTCTTGCTTTAGGAACAGTTCCTAAAGCCATTAATGATACAAGTATTGAGGATAAAACAAAATTAGGTCCTTTAGCTTATTTGAAAGACGCCTTATCAGCAATAATGGAAAATGAAGAATTTCATGTGGTTGTAAAAAGCTCTGAAGGAAATTATCAAGGGAATGCAGCTGCTGTTATTGTCTTAATGACAGCTCAAATTGCGGGGATTTCTGACCTTGTTTCTGATGCTAAATTAGATGATGGTCAATGTGGGGTATTAGTATTTAAAAAATTAGGGTTAAAAGAAGTCATAGATATAACGCCAAAACTTTTAACGAAAAAAATTCAAAGTAGTGAAAATATCTTTTATTTTCGGACAAAAAATGTTGAAATTTCGGGAACTCAAGTAGGGGCCACTGTTGACGGGGATGACTATGAAGCCTGGCCCATGGAAATTAGTATTTTAGAAAAAAAACTTTCAGTAGTAGTGCCGTAAATTTTTATTGTAAAAAAGCAAGATAATTTTCGCCTTTATCTTGAAAAAAATTTTTAAAAGTGTTTTAATGTAACCATAACCGATTAGAAAAAAGACACCAACATATGATGAGTCTTTTAGAGAGGAAAACCTTGGCTGGAAGTTTTCTAGATGTCTAATATGCTTGACCACTTTTTTGACTGTAATAATAATACAGCGGGGCAGCTCGTTAAAACTTTGAGGAAGCATTGTGCTTCAAATTTAGGTGGAACCACGTTATTTACGTCCTAATTTGTCTTTTGACAAATTAGGACTTTTTTTATTTTAAAAAGAAAACTTACCATGGAAGTTTTACTTTAAGGAGGAAGAAAAATGATTACAATCACATTACCTGATGGAGGTAAAAAAGAATTTGAACAAGGTGTAACTAGTTTTGATGTGGCTAAATCTATTAGTAATTCTTTAGCCAAAAAAGCTTTAGCTGGAAAATTCAATCATGTATTAATTGATTTAAATGCACCTTTAAATGAAGATGGCTTTTTAGAAATTATTACTCCAGAACATGAAGATGCTTTACAAATTTTACGTCATTCCGCAGCGCACTTAATGGCTAATGCTTTACGCCGTTTATATCCTCATATTCATCTTGGAGTGGGTCCAGCCATTGATTCTGGTTTTTATTATGATACGGATAATGCAGATCATCCAATTACAGAAGCGGATCTTCCTTTAATTGAAGCTGAAATGAAAAAAATTGTTAAAGAAAATAATCCCATTGAACGCCTAGTTTTATCAAAAGATGAAGCTTTAGAAATGTTTAAAGACGATCCTTACAAAGTAGAATTAATTCAAGAATTACCAGAAGATGAAGTGATTTCTGCTTATCGTCAAAAAGATTTCGTGGATCTTTGCCGGGGACCTCATGTACCTTCTACTGGAAAAATCCAAGTTTTCTCCTTGTTATCTGTGGCTGGTGCTTACTGGCGAGGAGATTCCAAAAAGCAAATGATGCAAAGAATTTATGGGACAGCTTTCTTCAATGAAAAAGGATTAAAAGAATTTATTCGTTTAAGAGAAGAAGCTAAAGAAAGAGATCATCGTAAATTAGGTAAAGAATTAGATTTATTTATGATTTCAAAAGAAGTGGGTTCTGGTCTTCCTTTCTGGTTACCAAAAGGCGCAACGATTCGCCGAATTATTGAACGTTACATTGTGGATAAAGAAATTTCTTTAGGCTATCAACACGTTTACACACCAATTATGGCAAACGTTGACTTGTACAAAACTTCTGGGCATTGGGACCATTATCATGATGATATGTTTCCACCAATGGACATGGGCGATGGAGAAATGTTAGTCTTACGTCCTATGAACTGTCCTCATCATTGTATGGTATATAAAAACCATATTCATTCTTACCGAGAATTACCAATTCGCATTGCCGAACTTGGAATGATGCACCGTTATGAAAAATCTGGTGCTTTATCTGGTTTACAACGAGTAAGAGAAATGACTTTAAATGATGGTCATACTTTTGTTCGTCCTGATCAAATTAAAGACGAATTCAAACGGACTTTAGATATTATTACGTCTGTTTACCATGATTTTGATATTGATGATTATTCTTTCCGTTTGTCTTACAGAGATCCTGAAAATACAGAAAAATATTTTGACGATGATGAAATGTGGGAAAATGCTCAAACAAAATTAAAAGCCGCTATGGATGAATTAGGTCTTGACTACACTGAAGCTGAAGGAGAAGCTGCTTTTTATGGCCCTAAACTTGATATTCAAGTGAAAACAGCTTTAGGAATGGAAGAAACTTTATCTACGATTCAATTAGACTTCTTATTACCTGAACGTTTTGATTTAACTTATGTGGGAGAAGATGGAGAAAATACTCATCGCCCAGTAATGATTCACCGAGGCATTGTTTCTACTATGGAACGTTTTGTTGCTTACTTAACAGAAGTTTATAAAGGCGCCTTCCCAACATGGTTAGCACCTGTTCAAGCGGTCATTATTCCAGTTTCAGTAGAAGCTCATGCTGATTATGCTTATGAATTAAAAGAACGTTTAGCTTTACACGGTTTACGTGTGGAAGTAGACGAAAGAAATGAAAAAATGGGCTATAAAATTCGTCAAGCTCAAAAACAAAAAGTGCCTTATCAACTGGTTGTAGGAGATCAAGAAGTTAAAGAAGGCACCGTGAATGTTCGCCAATATGGGTCAAAAGAAACAAGATCAGAATCTAGTGATATGTTTATTGACTCAGTGGTTGCAGAAGTGAAAAATTATTCCAGAAAAGACTAAGTTTTTTTGGTGAATATCCTTATTGTTTTAAAAATTTTATTTCAATGAGATTTTAAAGGAGGGGACCCTGTGTTTCCCTCTTTTTTTTTATTTAAAAAAAACAGTTTTGAATTTATTAAACCTTTGTTTACTTTTAGGAAAGACCTTTAATTTTTTATTTTTTTCAAGTACAATGAGAAGGACTTTGAAAAAGGAGCAGTTAAATGGCAAAAAAAAGATCATGGATAAAACAACAAAAACGTTCACCACAAAAAGGTGGTAAATCCCATATTCCTTTTCGCTTAAATTTTTTATTTTTCATTATTTTTGCAGCGTTTGTTGCGTTAATTGTGCAATTAGCTTATTTGCAAATTGTTAATGGAGAAATGTTTCAAGAAAAAATTGCCCAATCGAGTAAACGGACAGTAGTGAGTGCTACCCCTCGAGGAACCATTTATGATACTAATGGACAAGTATTAGTAGACAACACTAGTGTACCAGCGATTACTTATACTAAAGGCTCAAGTACCACAGCTGAAGATATGCGCAAAGTTGCCGAAACTTTAGCTACTTTAATTACGGTTCCAGAAGAAAAAAGCATGACGGAACGGGATTATAAAGATTTTTATTTAGCAAAAAAAGAAAATTACGACGCCATTTATAAAACCATTCCTAAAAAAGAATTAGTGA
>CAMJVA010000082.1 GCA_946409145.1 uncultured Enterococcus sp.
TATTTAAGTAGTAAAGAAGCGGTTAAAGTAGGACTAAAAGAAGACGATGTCATTGATTTTATGCTTTGGGGATTGCCTATTTCTATTATTGGGGCAAGGCTTTATTACGTTTTATTTGAACTCCCTTATTATTTAAAAAATCCTGGAGAAATTTTTGCCATTTGGAATGGGGGACTAGCCATTTATGGTGGCCTCATTGCTGGAGGAATTACTCTCTTTTTCTTTTGTCGTTACCATTTTATTGATTTTTGGAAGTTTTTAGATATTACCGGTCCAAGCGTGATTTTAGCTCAAGGAATTGGTCGGTGGGGAAATTTCATGAATCATGAAGCCTATGGTCCAGACACTACGAGAAGTTTCTTAGAAAAACTTCATTTACCTAATTTTATTATTGATAATATGTATATCGACGGTATTTATCGTACACCAACTTTTTTATATGAAAGTCTTTGGAATTTCTTAGGCTTTTTTGTCTTAATTATGTTGCGAAAAAAGAAAAACTTTTTTAAACAAGGAGAAGTTTTCTTAAGTTATGTTATGTGGTATAGTTTTGGACGTTTCTTTATTGAAGGAATGCGAACGGATTCTTTATACCTTCTTGGCACGCCTTTAAGAGTGAGCCAAGGCTTAAGTTTAATTTTGTTTTTCGGTAGTATTTTAATTATTTTCTTAAGAAGAAAATATCAAAAAAAATTACCTTATTATTCACGAGATGCTGTTAAAAACTAGGAGGAAATTATGTCACAAACAATTGCTGTATTAGGACCAGGATCATGGGGAACGGCTTTAAGCCAAGTTTTAGCGGAAAATGGACACACTGTTCGCCTTTGGGGAAATGATCCTAATCAAATTCAAGAAATCGCTCATTATCATACAAATCGCCACTATTTACCAGATTTAAAAATTCCTACCTCTATTTCAGCAACCACGGATTTAAAAGAAGCCTTAGAAAATGTTGATGCTGTTTTATTTGTAGTTCCAACAAAAGTCATTCGTTTAGTGGCTTCTGATGTGGCTAAACTTTTAACGAACCAACCAGTGATTATTCACGCTAGTAAAGGGTTGGAACAAGGCACACACTTAAGAATTTCTGAAATTTTAGCACAAGAAATTCCAGCAGATAAAAGAAGAGGCATTGCCGTTCTTTCTGGCCCAAGTCATGCAGAAGAAGTGGCTGTTCACGATTTAACTACTATTACAGCGGCTAGTGAAGATTTAGCCATTGCTAAATATGTCCAAGATTTATTTATGAATGAATATTTTAGAATTTATACCAATACTGATGTTATTGGGGTGGAACTTGGAGCTGCGTTGAAAAATATTATTGCTCTAGGCACAGGAGCTTTAGTAGGTCTTGGTTATGGAGATAATGCAAAAGCCGCCATTATGACTCGTGGTTTAGCTGAAATTTCTCGTTTAGGGGAAGCTTTAGGAGCAGATCCTTTAACCTTTATTGGTTTATCTGGTGTGGGAGATTTAATTGTAACAGGAACGTCTA
This sequence comes from uncultured Enterococcus sp., assembly GCA_946409145.1. Taxonomy (GTDB): domain Bacteria; phylum Bacillota; class Bacilli; order Lactobacillales; family Enterococcaceae; genus Enterococcus_J. Next base: position 1,499 of record CAMJVA010000082.1, read on the forward strand.
AACATTCTAGAAACTGGCGAGCAGGTTATCAACTAGGTCAAGGAATTCCTTTAGAAGAAGTTCTTGATAAAATGGGAATGGTAGTTGAAGGTGTTGCAACGACGAAATCTGCTTATGAATTAGCACAAAATTTAAATGTAGAAATGCCTATTACAGAAACCATTTATCATGTGTTATACGATGGGGCCAATGTGAAAGAAGTTACTAGAAATCTTATGCTTCGAGACGGTCGACAAGAGAGGGAATAAACTTATGGAAAAACTTGGAAAAGTTAGAAAAGCAGTTATTCCAGCAGCAGGATTAGGAACGCGTTTTTTACCAGCCACGAAAGCTATGGCTAAAGAAATGCTTCCCATTGTGGATAAACCAACGATTCAATTTATTGTAGAAGAAGCTTTAAAATCTGGCATTGAGGATATTTTAATTGTCACTGGAAAAGCAAAACGTCCCATTGAAGATCACTTTGATGCTAATATTGAATTAGAGGCGAATTTAAAAGAAAAAGGGAAAACAGAACTATTAAAATTAGTCGAAGAAACTACCGACGTGAATTTACATTTTATTCGTCAGTCCCATCCTAAAGGTTTAGGACATGCAGTCCTTCAAGCGAAGGCTTTTATTGGAGATGAACCCTTTGTTGTTATGTTAGGGGATGATATTATGGACTCTAAAATCCCTTTGACCAAACAATTAATGAATGACTATGAAAGAACTCACGCTGCCACTCTTGCTGTTATGGAAGTGCCAGAAGAAGACACGAGTAAGTATGGAATCATTAATCCAGGACAAGAAGTTTCTCCAGGACTTTTTAATGTTAAAAATTTTGTGGAAAAACCAAAACCTCAGGAAGCTCCAAGTAATTTGGCGATTATTGGTAGATATTTACTTACTCCAGAAATTTTTGGTATTTTAGAAAATACGCAACCTGGAGCAGGAGGAGAAATTCAATTAACTGATGCTATTGATAACTTAAATAAAACCCAACGAGTTTTTGCCAGAAAATATACGGGTACAAGATATGATGTAGGGGATAAATTTGGTTTTATGAAAACCAGTATTGAATATGGTTTAACCCATCCTGAAGTGAAAGATCAGCTAAAAGAATACCTCATTGATTTAGGTAAAAAATTAGCTGAAAAAAAATAAATTAACCCCAAAAGGAGGCTGAGGTATGTCAGGAGGAAGTATTGCTGGATTAATTGCAGCTGTGGCTTTTGCGGTACTAGTTGTCTTCATTATTTTGTTTCTCTTAAAATTAGGAAAAACAGTCGAAAAAGTGAACGGAACTATTGCAAAAGTAAATGACACAGTGGATGAAACCACAAAAACTATTTCTGTAGTGACCCAAGATGTAGATATTTTAACCCGACAAGTAGAAGGCTTACTGGTTAAAAGTAACCATTTACTGGAAGATGTTAATGGTAAAGTAGCTACGATTGATCCTTTATTCCAAGCTGTGGCAGATCTTTCAGATAGTGTGTCCGCTTTAAACCATTCTTCTAGAAATATGGTGTCAAAAGTTTCTGATTTAACAAAATCCACTTCAACAGCAGGAATTGTATCAAAAGCAGGGCAATACGCATATAAATTTATGCGTCCAGAAAAAAATCAGGAAAAAGAAACCTCAGAAGAAACTACTTTTAATTCAGCCTTGAAAAAAGAAGTAGAAAAAGCAGAAGAGGTTTTATCTGAAGATCTAATAACAGAAGAACCAACAGAAGTTTCTATTGAAGAACAAGGAATCAAAATTAATTAAAATCTTAAGGAGGAATTGTCATGAGTAAAAAAGGCGGATTTTTATTAGGTGCGATTATTGGTGGAGGAATTGCTGCAGCAGCGACTTTACTTTTAACCCCTAAGTCAGGTAAAGAAATGCAAAAAGAATTACAAGACAAAACTGAGGATTTGTTAGACAAAGCCAAAGATTTTAAAGACGTTGCAAAAGATAAGACGGAAGAATTGACGCAAGTAGCGAAAGAAAAAGCGCAAGATTTGGGTCAACAAGCAGGAGACCTTAAAGAAAATTTAGCGAATCATAAAGATGATTTACTAAAAGAAGCTCAAAGTCTAACAGAAGATTCCAAAGAAACTTTAAAGAAAAACAAAGAAGACTTAGCTGCTCGTTTTAAAAAGTCAGCAGATGAATTAAAAGAAGCAGCTGATGATGTGATGCCACAAGGTGAAGACATTATTCTTGAAGTGAAAGAAAATGCTAAAGATTTAAAAGATCAAGTGAAAGACAGTGTATCAGATTTAAAAGATCACGTGAAAGAACCTAAAGAAAATATCAAAGACACTTTAGATGATACAAAAGACACAGTGAAAGATGCAGTGAAAGACACAAAAGATGATGCTAAAGACGTTTTAGAAGATACAAAAGATGCTGTGAAAGATGCAGTAGAAGATACAAAAGATAACGTCAAAGATATGGCAAAAGATACAAAAGACACAGTAAAAGATGCAGTAAAGGATACAAAAGAGACAACAGAAGATCTTTCTAAAGAAGTCAAAGAAGCGGTAACAGATAAAAAAGATGACTTTTCAAAGTCACGGGAAAAAGTTGCTGAAAGCACTCAAGAAGCACTAGACACAGCTAAAGAAGAAGCAAAAAAAATCGCTGATGATCTATAAAAAAAGAAATAAAGTAATGTTTTGAGAAAACCCAGAAAAGAGCCGTAAAGTTTAAGAACTATTTAAACTTTATGGCTCTTTTCTTCTTTTTTTATTCATAAAAATTTCGTACAATAATAAAGACATGAAGAAAGGGAGAGAAAATGAAAACACAGGTTAAAGAGGTTTTAAATAGTAAGCGTTCTAAAAAAGAAAAATTAAGCTATTTAGTGGAGTATTACGGTAAAACATCCTTAGTTATTTTAGGAGTACTTATTTTTTCAGGAATGTTAATTTGGCAAATGACTCGACCAAAGGATACTTCAACAATGACTGTGGCAGTAGTGGGAACAGCAGAAGAAGTGAACCCTTTAAGAAAGGTTATTGCCGAAAATGAGCCGTTAAAAAATATTTTTACTCAAGAAGACAAGCGGCAAGTTTTAACAGTTACGGATGAAGATACGGTGATGCGGCAAAAATATGTGGTGCAAATTGCTGCTGGGGAAATGGATTTAGTGTTAATGAGTAAATCTGAATATGAACTCACTGCTAAACAAGGGGGACTTTTAGATTTATCTGAGAAAATTCCAGAATTAAAAGGACAAGATGAATTTAAAGAAAAAGAGGGCTTATCTTTAAAAGCCTGGCTAAAAACAGAAGAAACGGTACCAGATTTTTATTTCGTCATTCCAAAAAATGCTCCGCACATTGAAGAAACTATTAAATTATTGGGAAATAAATAAAAGAACTAGGAAAATTTTCCTAGCTCTTTTATTTTGTGAAAAGGACGGTATTTTTTATTTATTTTTTTACTTGATGTATTTTATTAGTCCCTAAGAGATCTGCTTGATTTTCGTTGCTTTCACTTATCGAAGAAATAGAGTCGGTTAAATTTTCTTGAGCTTTAGCTAATTTTTCTTTTTCTTTTAATTTGATTTCGGAAGTATTTTTTCTAACCCAAATGAAGTTTACAAGAACTAATAAAGAAGTGGAAATGAAAACGCCATGATAGCCAAATGAAGATGATACAGTAGAGCCAATCATAGGTCCCATTACATTTCCTGCTGCTTGGAAAGATTGATTGTAACTAAAAATTCTTCCAGCAGCACTAGCTGGAGAGTATTTAGTTAAAAGTGCTTGAACAGCCGGTAAAAGACACGCATCAGAAATACCAATTAAAAAGCGTAAGACACCTAACTGCCACACATTTTGCACAATGGACATAGGTAAGAAAACTAACATGGCAAAAATTAATCCAATAGCTAAAATTCTTTCAGTTCCAATTTTATCTCCTAAAGCACCTAGTCGCGGTGCGGCAATTAAGGTGGCCACTCCTGGAATAGAAGCAATGATTCCAGAAATTAAAGTGACATTTCCTTGTCCGTGGAGAAGTTCTCTTACATATAAAGCAATAATTGGGCTAATGGAAGTGTTAGAAGCTTGAATAATCATAGTGGTAACAAACATGCCAATAATCACATGGGGATATTCTAATTTTTTAAATATTTCTTTTGCAGGAATCATCTCTGCCTTTTTCACAGGAACAAAATCTTCATGAACCATGGTCCAACTTAAAATGAAGACTAAAAATAAAATGGAACCTGTAATAAAGAAAGTAACCCGGTAACCAAAGGCTGAGGCAATAACCCCTCCTAGTAAAGGTCCTAATAAATTTCCAGTGACAGAACCTGTGGCTAAAGTTCCTAAAACTTGGCCGCTTTTTTCTTTAGGAGTACAAGTGGCGACTAAGGCATTAGCATTACTTATATAGCCAGAAAAAAAGCCTTGTAAAATTCTTAATCCTACTAATTGATAAACATTACTCACTAACCCCATGGCACCAAGAACAACAGCCATTCCTAGAGAAGCTCTAATCAACATGAGTTTTCTACCTTTTTGGTCAGCAATTTTTCCCCACCAAGGAGAAATTAAGGCAGTCACAAAAAAAGTAGCCGAAAAAGTCAGTCCTGACCAAAAATTCAGCTGGGCGGGAGTGAAATCTCCCATGGTATCAATATATAAAGACATAAAAGGCATCACTAGAGAAAAGCCCGCTCCAGCCATAAAGGTACCAAACCACAAGACTAAAAGGTTTCTTTCCCAGTTAGCTCTTTTTCGAAAAATTTTATTTTTAAATATTTCTAACACAAACTCCCAACTCCTCTTTCTTTTTACACTTTTATATTATAAACTATTTTTTGAAGTTTACTTTAAAAAAAGGTATTAATTTTATGAAAAAAGAGGGAAATCATGAAAAAGAGAAATTTAAATCAAGAAAAAATTATTGAGGCCACCAGATCCTTAGCAAAAGAAATTGGCATCAGTCAAATTACTTTTCCTGTGTTAGCTGAAAAATTAGATATTAAATATCCTTCTTTATATAATCATTTTAAAAATATGACCCAGTTAAAAGCTGCTTTGGCCCAAACTTTACAAGAAGAATTGAAGCAAGCTTTATTAGAAAGTTTAGTCGGAAAATCCGGCTCTGAAGCCATTGAAGCTTATTGTGAAACCTATGTGGATTTTGCCTTTCATAATGAAAGTGTCTATGAGCTACTAATCAATATTCCACACACTCATTGTGAGGCGCTGCAAGAAAAATCAATCGAAATTAATCAAATGATTCAAAAAATTTTAGAATATTATCCCATTGACCATATTGAAGTGATTCATAAGAGTCGCCAGTTAAGAAGTCTTCTCCATGGCTATATTTCCTTACGTTTTTTAGGTTACTTTCAAAACATTGAAGTAGATGCCCCTTTAAGTTATAAACACATGGTGAAAGATTTTATTTGGCTTTTAGAAAATGAAGCTCTTGTAAAAAAAACACCGTTATAAATGAAAGGTGCTTGCAAAGTAGGGGCGCCTTCTTTAAAATAAGGGAGAATGATTAAGAACAAAGGGGGCTTTTAAATGACTTATAAATTAATAACAGATTCCTGTTGTGATCTTCCTTATACGTGGTTAAAGGAACACGATATACCTTTTATTCCCATGAGTGTTTTACTAGACGGAAAAGAATATTTTGATGATTTAGGCGAAACATTTAAATCCTCATGGCTTTTAGAACAATTGAAGCAAGGTAAAATGCCCA
>CAMJVA010000083.1 GCA_946409145.1 uncultured Enterococcus sp.
GAAAAAGAAGATGCTCCTGGAGTCATTTTATTTTCCTTGTTTATTTGCGGTGTGCCTTGGGCTATTTTTATTTTTTCTCAGGTGGTGGAGTATTTATTTAAATCAGCCATTTTCCTTCAAGAAGAAAATGAATTAACCATTTAAATAAGGAGGAAAAAAATGATTATTGTCAATCTTGATGTGATGTTAGCAAAAAGAAAAATGTCCTTAACAGAACTTTCTGAAGAAGTTGGACTAAACATGAGTAATTTATCTGTTTTAAAAAATGGCAAAGCTAAAGCTATTCGTTTTTCCACTTTAGAAAAAATTTGTCAGGTCCTTAACTGTCAACCAGGGGATATTTTAGAATACAAAAAAGGTGAGTAGATTTTTTCTACTCACCTTTTTAGCTCTAGCGAATGCCTAAAGAAATTCTAGCATAACGACTCATTTTATCGGTGGTCCAAGCTGGATACCATACAAGTTTTACTTCCACGTTTTTCACTTCAGGAACTTCAGCTAAAGCTCCATGAATTTGATCAGTTAGCATATCCCCTAAAGGACATCCCATGGTGGTTAAGGTCATTTTAATAACACAATTTCCCTCATTGTTAAAATCCACCTCGTAAATCAATCCTAAGTTAACAATATCAATACCTAGTTCAGGATCAATGACTGTTTCTAAAGCGGCAAAAATTCTATTTTTAATATCTGTTACTTCTTCTTCAGACCAATTAAATGTTTCGGCCATTTAAGACACATCCTTATTTTTCATTGAGAAATGTTCTCAAGTATTTTTCCTTCCTCATCATAGCCGTTTTTTTTCAAGTTGTAAATTATCTAAACTGAAAAAAAGAGAAACTTTATTTTTTATGTTTTATTTTTGGTTGTTTCAACTCTGGAGCATTGCCTGTTTTTTTATAAATTTTTTGTTCATCTTCATTAGCAAAGCGGCCAATGACTGTTTGGGTAGGCAAGACGTTCATGAAAGCATCTGGATCAATAGTGGAGACAATCATTTCTAAATCATATAATTCGTATCGGGTAATGACCATCATAATGGTTCGACTTTCTTGTTTTTTGTAACCACCATAAGAGGTTAAAAACGTCATGCCTCGAAACATTTGTTTATAAACTTCAGTTGCAATTGCATCGGGTTGACTTGTGACAATCATCACAGTTAATTTTTGGTGACTCGTGTGAATCGCATCTACCACAAGACCCATAACAAAAATAGAAATTAAAGTATATAAAGCCGATTCCCAACTAAAAATAAACCCAGCCACTAAAACGATTAAACCATTTAAGACCATCATTAAATTTCCCACTGTTTTCCCAGTGGTTTTAGAAAGGACTAAAGAAACAATATCCATTCCTCCAGTAGTAAAACCATATTTCAAAGAATAACCTGCCCCCACTCCAATGAGACAACCTCCTACAATCCCGTTCATTAAGGGATTATCTGTAATCGTCACTACAGGCATAAACATTGTAGCAAATGAAATAGCAATCACATTCATAAAACTCCAAAACGTGGCGGAAATTCCTAATTTATAAAAACCTAAAACAGCAATGGGAATATTAAAAAGAAAGATTAACAATCCTGTATCTAAATGAAAATAGCTTGCTGTGGCGGTGGAAATAATTTGGGCAATCCCGTTAACTCCTGCTGAAAAAATTTGTGATGGAACTAAAAACATATTTAAAGCAGCAGCAGCAGTAATTCCCGTAAACAAAACAGTAATTATTTTAATAAGCGCATTTTTTCCTTGAAATTCTTCCTTAATGATTTCCATTACTATCCCTACTTCCTACCTTTATCAATCTTTTTCAAGAATAGCAAAAAGCAACGAAATTTACCATGAAGAAATTCGATTTTCTAAAAATTTTTTCTGATTTTCTTTTATCTGATTAATTTGATAGAATAAAGAAAAAACAAAAGGTGGGGATTTTCATGAGTGAAAAAACAATCCTCTATCTCGTTCGCCATGGTAAAACCATGTTTAACGCCATTGGTCGAACTCAGGGCTGGTCAGACACTCCCTTAACAAAAGATGGAGTTCAACAAATTCATTACTTAGGCTTAGGCCTAAAAGACGTTCCTTTTAAAGTAGCGTACTCTTCTGATTCTGGTCGGGCCATTCAAACGACGCGTTTAATTTTAGGAGAGGCTCCTTTAGGACGACAAGTAGATTATTTTGTGGATCAAAGAATTAGAGAATGGTGTTTTGGTTCTTTAGAAGGAGGTTATAACGGAGATTTATGGGGTGTGGTTCCTAGAATTTTAATGTATCCTAGTTATGATGACATGATTCATAAAATTAGTTACGAGCAGTTGGCTCATGCTATTATGGAAGCTGATACAGCTGGTTGGGCAGAGCCTTATGAAAGAATTAAAGAGCGAATTTCTACTGGTTTTGAAGACATTGCCCAAAAATTAGAAAAATCCGGTGGTGGGAATGCCTTAGTGGTGTCTCACGGAATGACTATTTCTAATTTTTTAAATCTTATTGACCCTACTCAACCTCTTCAACATACTTTGGCAAATGGTTCTGTTTGTAAAATTGCTTATGAAAATGGTAATTTTGAAATTTTAAGTATTAACGATACCCGTTACCTTGAAAAGGGAAAAAGTATTTCACAAGATTTCTTAAAATAAAAAAACATTCCGAAAAAATTTTTTCGGAATGTTTTTTTATGCTCCAGCACCAGTAAACGTTTCTATAACTAGCCAAACATTTAAAATGGTTAAAAAAACCGCAATAAGGGTAGCTAAATATTTTACCCAAGGTTTGTTGACAAAAGGTCCCATTAATTTTTCATCACTGGTAAATTTAATTAAAGGAAAAACCGAAACAGGCAAGGCGATACTTAAGAAAACTTGAGTATAAAGAAGTAAATCTTCCACAGCTGTTTCTTTTCCCCCGTATAAAACTACCACAATAATTACTGGAATAATAGCAATGAGACGAGTGACCATTCTTCTTGCCCACACTGGCATTTTTAAATGAATGAATCCTTCCATAACAATTTGTCCTGAAAGTGTCCCAGTAATAGTAGAATTTTGTCCAGAGGCTAAAAGAGCCACAGCAAATAAAATACTTAAAAAAGGCGATGCAATAGGACCGACAATGGAAGGATCTTTTAAAGCGTTAAACAAATCTTCAAATTGTCCTAAATCTGAATTAGTCCCAAAGAAAAGTGACGCACCTAAAATTAAAAGTAAGGCATTGACAATAAATGCTACAAATAATTGTATGTTTGAATCCCAAGTAGTAAAACGAATGGCTTCTCTTTTTTCTGCAACATCTTCTCGATCATATTGTCTAGCTTGGGAAATACTAGAATGAAGATATAAATTATGAGGCATCACCGTTGCACCAACGATTCCTAAAGCAATAAAAAGCATACCTTTATTAGTAGCTATTTCTGGATCTGGAATAAATCCTTGAACCATTTGAGAAACATTAGGCTGAGATAAAATCACTTCATATAAAAAGACAGAGAAAATAACTAAAATAAGACCTGAAACAATGGCTTCAATTTTCCGAAAACCAAGCTTTGTTAAAGCCAACAGTAAAAACACATCTAAAGTCGTAATTAAAACTCCCACAATTAAAGGAAGGCCAAATAATAATTGTAAAGCAATGGCCCCACCAATGACTTCAGCAATATCTGTGGCCATAATGGCTAATTCAGTAATAATCCACAATACTAAACCTAATTTTTTTCCTGTATATAAGCGAGTAGCTTGCGCCAAATCTAAACCAGTGGCAATTCCAAGGCGTGCGGCCATTGATTGTAATAACATGGCAATCAAGTTGGAAATTAAAACCACACTCAATAATGTATACGCATATTTTGCGCCTCCAGCAATGGAAGTAATCCAATTTCCTGGGTCCATATATCCTACAGCAACCAATGCTCCTGGCCCACTGTAAGCAATTAAAGTTTTAAAAAAACTAGCATTTTTAGGAATAGCCACCGTATTATTAATTTCTTCTAAGGACTTTCCTTGAGCGGATTGGAAAAAACTTTTTTTCTTCCCCGGATGTTTCACTTTTTCCTCCATTTTCCTCACCTCGTTTTTTATTATACACTTTTTTTCAAATATGTAAAAAATTTTATATGGCACGCCTAAAAATTTACCCTATTTAACTTTAAGAAAAATAAAAAAATTTCTTCAACCCTTGGCAAAGGAAAAACTTATAGCTATACTATAAAAGTTATTAACGATAGAAAGGACGGAAAAAATGCTTTTTATAAATATTATTAAAGCAGTTATCCTTGGAATTGTCGAAGGAATTACTGAATGGCTCCCTATTTCTAGTACGGGGCATTTAATTTTAGTCAATGAATTTATTCAACTAGATGTATCGCAAGATTTTTTAAATATGTTTAATGTGGTTATTCAATTAGGAGCGATTATGGCGGTGGTCGTATTATACTTCCACAAGTTAAATCCTTTTTCTCCTAAAAAATCAGCAACAGAAAAAACTGCTACATGGCATTTATGGTTTAAAGTCGTCGTCGCTTGTATTCCTGGGGTCATTGCTGGATTATTCTTAGATGATTTTCTAGAAGAAAAGTTCCAAAATTTTGTCACTGTGGCTATTATGTTAGTTCTTTACGGAATTTTATTCATTGTCATTGAAAAAAGAAATAAAGGAAAAGTTGCCACTTACGATACTTTAGAAAATTTAACTTATCAAGCAGCTCTTTACATTGGACTTTTCCAAGTGTTAGCTTTAGTTCCAGGAACAAGTCGATCTGGAGCAACGATTTTAGGAGCCATTTTAATTGGGGCTAGTCGTTTTGTGGCTACTGAATTTTCTTTCTTCTTAGGAATTCCCATGATGTTTGGTGCTAGTGGTTTAAAAATTATTAAATTCATCGCCAAAGGAAATAGTTTTTCTTTTGCTGAAGTATTAATTCTTTTAGTTGGTTTAGTGGTTGCTTTCTTTGTTTCAGTTGTGGCTATTAAATTCTTAATGAATTACTTAAAGAAAAACGACTTTACAGCTTTTGGTTGGTACCGAATTATCCTAGGAATTATTTTATTAGGTTACTACTTTCTTTTTTAACTATGAAAACACCGGATATCCGGTGTTTTTTTATTTATCTTTTAATGAGAAAGATTATCAACATCATTCCCATTGATAAAGGTTTTCAAGTGATAAGAATTATCAATCCCAACTAACAGATTTTGTTATCTATTTTGAATCATCCATGATAAACTCTTAAGTGAGGTGATTAAAATGGAAAAAAATCAAAAATGGGCATTTTTATCAACGGGATTGTGTGGACTCTGTATTATTTTAGGAATTTTTTTACCTTTACCAAAAATTATTTTAAATATTATTTTATTTAGCGGAATTATTTTTGGTGGCTTTAAACAAACGAAAGAAGGCATCTTAGAATTAATTCATGAAAAGCATTTAAATGTGGATCTTCTCATGGCCTTAGCTGCTCTTGGTGCCTGTTTAATTGGTGATTTTTTAGAAGGGGCTATTTTAACATTTATTTTTTCTCTTGCAGGCTCTTTAGAAGAATATACTTTAGGAAAAAGTCAAAAAGAACTCACTGCTCTTTTAAACTTACAACCAAAAGTAGCTTTAAGAGTTGAAAATGGCACTCCAAAAGAGGTCCCTGTGGAATCCCTTTTATTAAACGATTTAGTTTTAGTCCCTAAAGGTTCACAAATTCCCATTGATGCTTTAATTGAAAAAGGTGAAGGCTTAATTAATGAAGCTGCTGTTACTGGGGAATCTTTACCTAAAGAAAAAAAATTAGGGGAACAAGTTTTTGCTGGAACGGTTAATATTGGCGATCCTATTGAAATTCGGGTAAATAAAAACGCTGACGAAACTTTATTTTCACGCATTGTAAAATTAGTCAAAGAAGCACAAAATACACCTTCTGCTACTTCCAGTTTCATTGAAAAAATTGAAGATACGTATGTAAAAGTAGTTTTAATTGCTGTTCCTTTAGTCATTTTATTTATGTATTTTGTTTTAAGTTGGACGTTTAAGGAAAGTTTTTACCGAGGAATGGTGTTATTAGTGGTGGCCTCCCCTTGTGCCTTAGTAGCATCTGCTACCCCCGCCACTTTAGCTGCAATTTCTCACGGTGCAAAACGTGGCTTGATTTTTAAAGGCGGGGCTCCTTTAGAAAATTTAGCGGGACTAAAAGCCATTGCTTTTGATAAAACAGGAACTCTTACAAAAGGAAAACCAGTGGTCACTGATGTGGAATTTTTTACCACAGTTGAAGCAGAAAAAAAGACTTACGCCATGCTCGTTTATGAAATGGAAAAAAATTCTACTCATCCCCTAGCTCAAGCCTTAAAGGCCCACTTTAAAGAATTTTCCAATCATCAATTAAATATTACTGTAGGAGAAAAAACCGCTGTAGGAATGGAAACAGTTTATAAAGACCAACATTATTTAATCGGCAAGCCCTTAAAAGAAAGCTTGGCTCATCTTTCTAAAGAACATTTAACACGTTTAAAAGAGTTACAAGAAGCTGGGAAAACTGTGGTCTGTCTTTATAAAAATAATGACATTCAAGGTTACTTTGCTTTATTAGATCTTCCCCAAGAAAATGCTAAAGAAGTCTTAAATTATTTCAAACAGCAACAAATTCACACAACTATTTTAACTGGAGATCAAAAATCTACAGGTGAAACAGTTGGAAGACTTCTTGGTGCGGATGAAACTTTTACTCAAATGTTACCAGAAGATAAAACAAAAATTATCAAAGCTCAAGGAGAAAAATATGGCATTAACGCCATGTGCGGCGATGGAATAAACGACGCTCCCGCTCTTGCCAGTGCCACTGTGGGTATTGCCATGGGTGAAGGGACAGATATTGCCATGGACGTAGCTGATGTAGTGGTCATGAAAAACCAATTGGACCGTTTAGTTTTTTCTCACAAATTAGCTAAAAAATTAAAACGTGTCGTCATTGAAAATATTGTTTTTTCTCTTTCAGTAATTGCTGTTTTAATTCTTTCCAACTTTTTACAAATTTTAGACATGCCCCTTGGTGTTGTGGGACATGAAGGATCCACTATTTTAGTCATTTTAAATGGATTACGACTCCTCCATTTGAAAGAATAAAAAAAAGCTTCAGGACTTGTTATAAGTGTACCGACCCCAAAAAGTTAGACCAAAAAATCTAACTTTTTGGAGGTCGGTATT
>CAMJVA010000084.1 GCA_946409145.1 uncultured Enterococcus sp.
ATTTTTTTATTTTACAGGGAAGTAATAGAACTTTAATCAATTTAGCATTGATAGAATTTTTCTAAACGTTTAAAATAAGGGCAGTATGTAATAGAAAGTTGGTAAGAAAATGGAAATGCGACCACCTAATCAAACAAAGACACTTTCAACCCAGGAAAAAATGGTTCGAGGATCCATGTGGATGACTGCTGGAAATATTATTTCTCGTTTGCTTGGAGCGATTTATGTTATTCCATGGTATGCCTGGATGGGAGCAAACGCTAGAAATGCCAATAGTTTATTTTCCATGGGATACAATGTTTACGCGTTGTTTTTAATGATTTCTACTGCAGGTATCCCCAGTGCGATTGCCAAACAAATTGCTCATTATAATTCTTTAAATGAATATAAAGTATCGGCGCGCTTATTTAAACAGTCTTTAATGCTCATGGGTGGTATTGGGGTAGTTTCTGCGGGAATTATGTATTTAGCCTCACCTGCACTGGCTGCAGGAAATCCTGCATTAATTCCTGTTATGCGTTCGTTAAGTGTGGCTGTATTGATTTTTCCAATTATGAGCGCCATTCGCGGATTTTTCCAAGGAAATCATAATATGATGCCCACGGCTATTTCCCAGATTATTGAACAAGTGGCTCGTGTTTTTTATATGTTATTAGCAACCTTTATTATTATGAAGGTCATGAATGGAGAATACACCACAGCTGTTGTTCAATCGACTTTTGCTGCTTTCATTGGGATGATTGGGGCCATTGGGGTTTTAGGCTGGTATTTATATAAAGAAAAACCAGTTTTTTCTTATTTAGTGGCCCATAGTGATGATAATATTAGTATTTCTCCAATGAATATTTTTGCTAATATTGCTAAAGATGCTATTCCTTTTATTATTGTTGGTTCCAGTGTGACCATTTTGAAAATTTTTGATCAATATACTTTTTTTAGTATTATGGAAAGTTTTACAAATTATACGAAAAACCAACTTTACGCTTTGTTTTCTGTTTTTTCTGCTAATCCAGATAAATTAACGATGGTGGTTATTGCCTTAGCAACTTCTCTTTCTTCCACGGCGTTACCTTTAATTTCTGAAGCTTACACGTTAAAAGATCGCCAAGGTTTGGCCAAATTAATTACTGATAATCTACAATTATTTTGTTTTATTATGTTTCCAGCCACAGTGGGGATGATTTCTTTAGCTTATCCTTTAAATACTTTGTTTTATGAACCTAGTCATTTAGGAAGTTCCGTGTTAATTGAAGCTTGTATCTCTGGAGTAGTCATTGGTCTTTACATGATGTCATCTTCTACGTTGCAAGGTTTAGGAAAACACAAAGCAACGTTAAAATATTTAGTCTTTGGCTTCATTATTAAAGTACTTTTACAAGTGCCATTTATTTATTTCTTTGAAGTTTATGGACCCCTTTTAGCCACGACAGTTGGTTTAGGTTTAGCTACTTTTTTAATTTTGCGAGATATTCATGAAATTTCTAATTTTGATTTAGGCTTAGTTTTAAGAAGAGCTCTTTTAATTTTATTATTATGTATGGGTATGTTAGTGACCGTTCTTTTAAGTCGGTTTATTTTCGGATTATTCTTATCTCCAGAACACAAAATCACTTCATTTATTTTAGTTTTACTCGTAGCTGGAGTGGGGGGAGTAACCTACATGATTTTATCTTTAAAAATTCGTTTGGCAGATAAACTTTTAGGTAGAAAAGTTGCAGGATTAAGAAGAAAATTACACATTAAATAATCGTTTTTAGCTAGACAATAAAAAACTGTGAGGAAAAATCAAAATGATTTTTCTCCACAGTTTTTTTCAAAAGGAGAGGAAAACATGCGCTTAGATAAATTCTTAGGAGAATTAAATATTGGGACGCGCTCTGAGGTGAAAAAATATATTAAGAAATCTCAGGTTACAGTGAACGGTAAAATAGAAAAAGATCCAGGGAAAAATATTTCAGAAACCACAGATGAAATTGCTTTTAAGGGTGACGCATTAACCTATGAAAAATTTGTTTACTATCTTCTTCATAAACCAAAAGGAGTTATTTCCGCCACAGAAGATAAGGAAAAAACAGTCATTGATCTTTTAAAAGAGAAAGATTTTAGAAAGGATATTTTTCCTGTAGGGCGCTTAGACAAAGACACAGAAGGCTTACTGCTTTTGACTAATGATGGAAAATTAGCTCATGACTTATTAAGTCCCAAAAAA
This sequence comes from uncultured Enterococcus sp., assembly GCA_946409145.1. Taxonomy (GTDB): domain Bacteria; phylum Bacillota; class Bacilli; order Lactobacillales; family Enterococcaceae; genus Enterococcus_J. Next base: position 2,210 of record CAMJVA010000084.1, read on the forward strand.
CACGTGGACAAAATGTATTTTGCTAAAATTCGTGGCATTGTTACAGAAAAGGAAGTCGAAAAATTTTCTCATGAAATGACTTTACAAAATGGGGATGTGGTAAAGCCAAGTGAGTTGAAAATTTTAAAAACAGATGAAAAAGCTCAGACGAGTGACATTACTTTAGTGATTCGAGAAGGAAAATTTCATCAAGTGAAAAGAATGTTTCACGCAGTAGGAATGGAAGTCACTTACTTAAAACGTTTGTCCATGGGAAGTTTAACCTTAGGAAATCTTCCTTATGGAACGTATCGTCCCTTAACCTTGGAAGAAGTTTCTTTGTTGAAAAATTAATTTTGGGAAAAATATTTCATGATTTCAGGCAGTAATTTTGCTATTTGACTAGGTAAAGTCACATATTGTTTTTCAGCTAAAACTTTTGCCCCATAACTATGACAAAAAACAGCCGCAGCAATTATTTCTGCATAGGAAGAATTATTTTTTGCAAACTGGCCTAAAAATCCACCTATCATGCCGCCTAAAACATCCCCCATGCCTCCAGTGGCTTGTGCAGGAGTGCCAATGGTGTTTTTTAAGGCTTCTGCAGAACTATAAATGGTGGTTTCATGACTTTTAACAACGCAAATACTCTGTAACTTTTTTTGGGCTTCTTGATTATTTTCTGTTGTTTGTTGTGCAATTTCTAAGCCACTAAGACGTTCCCATTCTTTTTGGTGAGGAGTGAAAATTATTTTTTCAGGTGCAGAAACAGAAAGCTTTTCTTCAGCAAAAAGGGTAATGCCGGAACCGTCAATGATTAAAAATTGTTCTTTTCTTCGATGATTTAAAACAAAGTGAAAAACTTTTCTCCCTGTTTGCTCTAAACCTAGACCAGAACCTAAAATAATCACATTAAATGTGGGGATTAATTTTTCTAAAGTAGCCTCGTCTTCATAGTTTAAAGTCATTACCTCAGGAGTTAATTGACGGATATTTTGCCGAACACTTTCAGCACAGGCAACAGTAATAAGCCCTGCTCCTGAATATAAACAACCCATGGCACTTAAACAAATGGCACCACCGTATTGTTCACTGCCCCCAACCAGTAGAATTTTTCCGTAATCTCCTTTGTGACTCAAAGGAGTTCTTTTTTTTATGACTTTTTTAACCAGCTCTTCTGTAATGATTTTCATAAGTCTCTCCTTGATTTTTCTTTAATTATACTAAAAATTTAGAATATTCAGGTGAAATGACTGTTAACTTTAATAAAAAATGTTATCATAGAGCAGTAAAGTAATTTAAGGAGTGATCTCATGACAAAGATTGATTGGCAAAAAGAAGTAGATTCTCGCAAAGATGATCTTTTGAAAGATTTATTTAGTTTACTTGAAATTAACAGTGAACGGGATGACAGCTTAGCAACAGACGATGCCCCTGTAGGCCCTGGTCCAAAAGCTGCTCTTTTAAAAATGTTGTCTTTAGGGGACAGAGATGGTTTTGTAACTAAAAATGTTGAAAACATTGCCGGCCACATTGAATATGGTGAAGGAGACGAAACCTTAGGAATTTTTGCTCACATGGACGTTGTTCCAGCAGGTTCTGGTTGGGAATCTGATCCTTATAAACCTGAAATTAGAGATGGCAAAGTTTATGCAAGAGGGGCAAGTGATGATAAAGGCCCAAGTATTGCAGCTTACTATGCAATGAAAATCATTAAAGATTTAGGCTTACCTGTGTCTAAAAAAATCCGCTTTGTAGTGGGTTCTGACGAAGAAAGTAGCTGGCAAGATATGGACCGTTACTTTGCTGTAGAAGAAGCCCCTGATTTTGGTTTTTCTCCTGATGCAGAATTTCCTATTATTAATGGTGAAAAAGGAAATAACACTGTGCGTGTCTTAACTGAAGGCACAAATGGAGAAGCCTTAGTTTTAAATTCCTTTAAAGCAGGTCTTAGAGAAAATATGGTTCCAGAATCTGCTAAGGCTGTTTTAACTGCCAAAAGCGATGAAGAAGCAGCTAAAATTGAAGTAGAATTCTTTAGTTTTGTGGAAGCTCATCCAGTCACTGGAGAAGTAAAACGCAATGGAAAAGAAATTACTTTAGAAGTGGTTGGTCGTTCTGCTCATGGTGCTTCTCCACAATTAGGCATTAACGCTGCGACTACTTTAGCTCGTTTCTTAAATACTTTAGCTCTTGAAAAAGGGGCAAAAGCATTTGTTAATAGTGGGGATTTAGTGCACACTGACTTTTACGGTAAAAACTTAGGTATTGACTTTAAAGATGAAAAAATGGGCGAATTAACCATGAACGCTGGTCTTTTTGACTTTGAAGACGGACAAGAAGAAAACTTCATTACCTTAAACTTCCGTTATCCACAAGGCACAACTCCTGATGTTTTAGAAAAAGGCGTGCAAAAAGCTTTAGGTGAAGACGTAAAAGCCCAAAAGAGCGATCGGGATGAAAAACCTCACTATGTGCCAATGGATGATCCTTTGGTAGAAACATTACTAAGTGTTTATGAAGAACACACTGGTAATCCAGGTTTCGAACAAGTTATTGGTGGGGGAACTTTTGGACGTTTATTAAAACGTGGAGTGGCTTTTGGCGCTCAATTCCCAGGTGCTGTAGATACCATGCACCAAGCTAATGAATTTATGGCAGTAGATGATATTTTACGAGCTACAGTTATTTATGCAGATGCCATTTACCGTTTAGTAAAATAAAATTCAGCTAAATAAAGCATAAAGAGAAACAAAGCAGTGTGATTTTAGTGTGATTTTTTTAGAGAAATCACTAAAGATCACACTGCTTTTTTAATTACTTAAAAATAAAAAAGAAGGTGTTTTTTTGAAACAGGATTTTGAATATGAACAAATGCTAAAAGGAGAGCTTTACTATGCTCCTGATATTCTTCCAGACAACAAATCTATTACAGGCCAAGTTCTCGCACAACAAATTAATCAAGTGCCATTAGATAATTTAGCAGAAATTATTCGTTTAGAAAAAAAGCTCTTTAAAAAAACTGGAGAACATTTTTATGTTCATCCGCCATTTCATGTGGATTATGGGCGTCATATGACCTTAGGGGAAAACTTTTATGCCAATATGGACTGTATTTTTTTAGATGTGAATGAAATTATTTTTGGAGATAATGTTATGGTAGGGCCAAGGGTTAATTTTTTCACTGCAGGACATCCGACAGATCCTAAAATTAGAGGAGAAGAGTTGGAGTTTGGTCTGCCTATTCACGTGGGAAATAATGTTTGGATTGGTGGAGGAGCGACGATTTTACCAGGAGTGACCATTGGAAATAATACGATTGTAGCAGCAGGAGCAGTAGTGACAAAAGATGTACCTGAAAGTGTGATTGTTGGAGGAAATCCTGCCAGAGTCATTCGAGAAATCACCATGAAAGATCAAGAAAAATGGCAGATTAAAAAAGATGCTTACTTAAAACAAAAAAATAAATCTTTGGAAAAAGACCTTTTTTAAGGTTTTTTCCAAAGATTTTTTCATTCTTTAGGTAAAAAATTTTCTTTTAAAAATGGGTAAGATAGCCCAATTGATGTAAGATAAAAACTACTAGAATTGCGCCATTTCCAAAGAGTGACAGGATTGTAATTGCATAAGGAAACGTCCAAATATTATATCCTTCGTACCCGTTTTTTTTCCGAGTTCCTTTAAAAGCGACACGAGCAAAGAGTGCTAGAAGAAAGATCATAATCTGTCCTAAAAGACTTAAGATAAAAGGAAACATAGCGTTCGCCTGGCTATAATAATTAAACAGTCCCAATAGTCCTGTTAAAATACTTAAAAATACCATGGAATCCCTCTTTTTGTTTTTTTTAATTATATCATATCTTGCAAAATAAACTGAATTTATTTGTTAATGACTAAATTCAACTTTACAAAGTATCTGAAAATTCATATAATAAAAAAGATTTTTTGAAAATTGAAAGAAGGTAAAAAATGGCCCTTATTATTTTAAGTATTTTAGGCATTTTGTGTCTTTATTTTGTAGTGATCCTTTACCAAACGATTGGGGTTCATTTTAAAGAAGGAAAAAAAGAAGTATTAGGTTTTTTAATTGGTTTAGTTTCTGATTTTTTTGATACTTTAGGTATTGGCAGTTTTATGATTAGTACCGCCGCTTTTAATGGAACTAAATTCTTAGAAAATCCTCGTTACTTACCAGGAACACTTTTAGTGATGCACGCTTTGCCTACTTTAGTAGAAGCGTTGTTTTTTATTACTATGGTCAAAGTAGAAAGTCTGACGTTGATTTTATTAGTAGTGGCGGCAGTTTTAGGTTCTTTAATTGGCAGTCGCGTCACGGTGAAATTAGATAAGAAAAAAATTCAAATTATCGCTGGAATTGCTATGTTAGTAACGGGCTTTTTAATGATTGCTAAAAATCTAGGTTGGTTAGATGCTTTAGGACAAGAAAATACAGCCATGGGGTTACACGGTTTAAAACTAGTTATTGGCACAGTGGGAAATTTTATTTTAGGAATTTTAATGAGTTGTGGTATTGGTCTTTACGCTCCTTGTATGGTAATGGTGTATTTATTAGGCCTTAATCCTCTAGCAGCTTTTCCCATAATGATGACCTCTTGTGCAGCGTTAATGCCTACTAGTGGTGTTACTTTTATTCGAAAAGGACTCTTTCAAAAAGATTATTTATGGGCAATGATCTTTGGAGGAATTATTGGGGTCTTAATTGCCGGCTTTTTTGTTAAAAGTTTATCTCTAACGGCTCTTTCTTGGCTGGTTGTGTTTATTGGCTTTTTAACGGCTTATTCCCTTTTTGCCAGTGCACTAAAAAAAGATTAAAAAATACTCTAGAAGAAAAATTTTTCTTCTAGAGTATTTTTTTATAAACTTAAAAGCTGTTCTTTAATCTCGGTTAACAAATCCTTGGCA
>CAMJVA010000085.1 GCA_946409145.1 uncultured Enterococcus sp.
ATGGTGTGACTTTAACTAAGATTGGCTCCATTGGTATTTCTGCTATGATGCATGGATATTTAGTGTTTGATAAATCGGACAACTTATCAGTACCGTTTCGTACGTGGCGTAACACTAATACAACTGAAGCAGCAGAGAAATTAACGGAATTATTTCAATATAATATTCCAGAAAGATGGTCTATTTCCCATTTATATCAGGCTATTTTAAATAAAGAAAATCACATTAAAGATATTTCTTTTATGACAACATTAGCCGGATATGTTCATTATGAACTAACGGGAAAAAAAGTTTTAGGCATTGGAGATGCTTCAGGCATGTTTCCCATTGATAGTGTTACAAAATCCTATGAGAAAAACTTTTTAGAAAAATTTCAAAGAGAAATTCTAAAAAATAGTTCACTGAAACTAGAAAACATTTTGCCTAAAATTTTACTGGCAGGAGAAAATGCCGCAACTTTAACAAGTAAAGGAGCACGTATTCTTGATCCAGAAGGAGATTTAGTAGAAAATATTCCTTTTTGCCCACCTGAAGGGGATGCTGGAACAGGAATGATGGCTACCAATAGTGTGAAAGTGAAATCAGGAAATATTTCTGCGGGAACTTCAGTGTTTGCCATGGTTGTTTTAGAAAAAAAATTACAAAAGCTTCATCGAGAAGTGGATTTAGTGACGACGCCAGCAGGAGATTTAGTGGGAATGATTCATGCCAATAATTGTTCTTCAGAAATTAATGCCTGGATGTCTTTATTCAAAGAAGTAGTGGAAAGTTTAGGGTTTAGGGTGGACAATGACACATTGTATGAAACCTTATTAACGGAAGCTTTAAACGGAAAGGAAAATGGAGGAAATCTTTTAGCTTATGCTTTCCAATCTGGTGAAAGTATCGTCCAAGTTGAAAAGGGTCGGCCTCTTTTTGTGAGAAAAGAAGAAAGTGAATTTACGTTGCCTAATTTTATGAAGACTCAATTTTATGCGGCTTTTGCCACTTTAAAAATTGGAATGGATATTTTATTAGAAGAAAAAGTTTCCTTAGAAAAAATTTATGCTCACGGGGGGTTATTTAAAACAAAAGATGTTTCTCAGCAGTTACTAGCATCTATTTTAAATCTTCCAGTGACAGTTATGACGACTGCCAGTGAAGGAGGCGCTTATGGAATGGGACTTTTAGCTAATTATTTAAATTATGCTGATCGTTTCAGTTTAAGTGATTATTTAGAAAAAGTTGTTTTTGTAAATCAAGAAGAAAAAACTATTTATCCTGATGAAAAAGATGTTTTAGGTTTTTCAGAGTTTTTAGATAAATTTAAAAAAGGTTTAACTATTGAAAAAAGCGCTACTAAAAATTTTTAATTTAAGGAGTTTACTATGTTAGAAGATTTAAAAGAAAAAGTATTTTTAGCTAATTTAGAATTACCTGAACAAGGACTCGTGAAATATACGTGGGGAAATGTTTCGCAAGTGGACCGGGAAAAAGGTTTATTTGTGATTAAACCTTCTGGGGTTAATTATAAAAATATGAAAGTAGAAGATATGGTGGTCTGTGACCTAGATGGCAATGTGGTGGAAGGAAAATTAAATCCTTCTTCAGATACACCAACCCATGCGTATTTATATCGGCATTTTTTTAATATTGGAGGAATTTGTCATACCCACTCCACCTATGCTACAGCATTTGCCCAAGCAGGATGTGAAGTGACCGCTATGGGGACCACTCATGCAGATACCTTTTATGGCCCTGTGCCCTGTGCTAGATATTTAACTGAAGAAGAAGTAAAAGAAGCATATGAAGCTAACACTGGAAAAGTTATTGTAGAAACTTTTGAAGACAAAAAGATTGATCCTCTGGCTGTTCCTGGAATTTTACTTCATGGGCACGGACCGTTTACTTGGGGGAAAGATGCTACAAGTGCGGTGATGAATGCAGCTATTTTAGATGAAGTATGTCACACAAACACCTTAGCAAAATTAATTAATCCTAAAGCCACAGATATTCCCCAATTTGTTTTAGATAAACACTATTTAAGAAAACACGGAGAAAATGCCTATTATGGTCAAAAATAAGGAGAGAGAAAAATGGATAAAAAAGTATTTTGGTTTGTAGTAGGTTCGCAACATTTGTATGGTGAAGAAGCATTAGAACAAGTGAAAGAAGATGCAAAAAAATTAGTGGCTGGTCTAAATGACAGCAAAATCTTACCTTATCCTATTATTTTACAAAACTTAGCTATTACAAAAGAAAAAATTACTCAAATTATGAAAGAAGCAAATTATCATGATGAAGTAAATGGTGTCATCACTTGGATGCATACTTTTTCTCCAGCAAAAATGTGGATTAGAGGGACACAATTATTACAAAAACCACTGCTACATTTAGCTACTCAATTTAATGAGTCTATTCCATGGAAAACTATTAATATGGATTTTATGAATTTAAATCAATCTGCACATGGGGATAGGGAATATGGGTTTATTAATGCCCGCTTACAAAAAAATAATGAAATTGTAGTAGGTAATTGGCAAAAGAAAGATGTGCAAGAAAAAATTGCTCGTTTTATGGAAGTAGCAGTGGCGTATAACGAAAGTTTTAATATTAAAGTGGCTCGTTTTGGAGATAATATGCGAGATGTTGCTGTCACTGAAGGAGACAAAGTTGAAGCAGAAATTAAGTTTGGTTGGCAAGTGGATTACTTTGGCATTGGGGATTTAGTGAAAGTGATTAATGAAGTCACTGATAACGAAGCTGAAAAATTATATGCGGAATATAAAACATTATACGATTTAGATTTTGGCAATTACGATGAAGAAACTTTCAAAAAACATGTTTTAGTTCAAGCAAAACAAGAAATTGGGATCAAAAGATTTTTAGATCAAGGAAACTACAAAGCATTCACCACAAACTTTGAAGATCTTTACGGCATGGATCAATTACCAGGTTTAGCCGTTCAACGATTAATGGCTCAAGGATATGGCTTTGCTGGGGAAGGTGATTGGAAAACAGCTGCCTTAGATCGTTTACTAAAAATTATGAGTAATAATAAAAGCACAGGCTTTGTGGAAGACTATACTTATGAATTAGCTCAAGGAAAGGAAGCTGTTTTAGCTTCTCATATGTTAGAAGTTGATCCTACTTTAGGTGCGACGAAACCCAAAATTTTAGTTTCCCCACTTTCCATGGGAAATAAACAAGATCCAGCTCGTCTTGTTTTTGATGGCAAAAAGGGAGAAGGAATAGTCGTTTCCATGGCCGATTTTGGCACTCATTATAAATTACTTGTTCAAGATGTTTCTTGTTTTGAACCAAAAGAAGCAGCTCCAAATCTTCCTGTAGCAAGAATTTTATGGGAACTAAAACCAGATTTTGCTACTAGCGTGAACCGTTGGATCCAACAAGGTGGGGGGCACCATTCTGTTTTATCTTTAAGTTTAACCCCTGAGCAAGTTAAAAGTTGGGGTAAAATGGTTGGTCTTGAAGTGGTTCATTTATACTAAAAATAATTTTTAATTTTGGAGGCTAAGTTATGACAGTAGAATTACTTTTTAAAGAAAATAATTTGAAAATTAGTAAATATATTTATGGTCAATTTGCGGAACACTTAGGAAGATGTATTTATGAAGGTCTTTATGTGGGAGAAAATTCTCCCATTAAAAATGTAAATGGACTCAGACAAGATGTAGTTGAAGCTTTAAAAGAAATTAAAATTCCTGTTTTGCGTTGGCCAGGAGGCTGTTTTGCTGATGAATATCATTGGGAAGACGGCATTGGACCAAAAGAAAATCGAGTAGAAATGATTAACACTCACTGGGGTGGCGTCACAGAAAATAATCATTTTGGCACTCATGAATTTTTTGAATTAGTAAATCAATTAGGCTGTGAAGCTTACATTAACGGTAACGTTGGTAGCGGCACTGTTAGAGAAATGTCTGAATGGGTAGAATACATGACCATGCCAGGAAAGTCTCCTATGGCTGATCTCAGAAGAAAAAATGGTAGAGAAAATCCTTGGTCTGTAAAATTTTTTGGTGTAGGAAATGAATCATGGGGATGCGGAGGAAATATGCGCCCTGAGTATTATGCAGACTTATATCGACAATACCAAACTTATGTAAGAAAATACGGAAATGAAAAAATTTATAAAATTGCTTGTGGTGCTAATGCCCAAGATTACCATTGGACAGAAGTTTTAATGAAGAACGCTGCACCATTTATGGATGGTTTAAGTCTTCACTATTACACACTTCCTACAGGTAATTGGCAAGATAAAGGTTCTGCTACTGATTTTTCTGAAAGTGTTTGGTATGACACTATGGAAAAAACTTTATTTATGGATGAACTCATTGAAAAACATTCCACAATTATGGATCAATATGATCCGGAAAAAAGAATTGGGCTAATCGTAGATGAATGGGGAACTTGGTTTAATGTGGAACCAGGGACAGTTCCAGGATTTTTATATCAACAAAATACCATTCGGGATGCTTTAGTGGCGGCTTTGAATTTAAATATCTTCCATCGACACTGTGATCGAGTGCAAATGGCGAATATTGCGCAAATGGTTAATGTATTGCAAGCAATGATTTTAACTGATGGAGAAAAAATGGTTAAAACTCCTACCTATTACGTTTTTAAAATGTATCAATATCATCAAGATGCTACCTTCATTCAAGGCAGTGGAAATATGCCAGAAAAAACGGACTATACAGCTTCTATAAAAGAAGATAAATTAACTTTAAGTTTATGCAATTATGACTTACATGAAGAAAAAAAAGTTAGTTTTTCTTTGGGAGAATTTACGACTTTAATTAAAAATGACTTATTAACAGCTGAAAAAATGAATGATATTAATGATTTTTCAAAAGAAGAAAAAGTAACTATTGTCCCTTTTGAAAATGTTAAAGTAGAAAATAACCATGTAACTTGTGTTTTACCTGCTAAATCTGTGGTTAATTTACGGTTTAATAAATGACTTGTAAAAACTGTGATAGAGAAAATTTTTCCCTTGAGCAAAATGATAATCTAATTGAAGAACAACTCTTTTTAGAACCAAAAGAAAATATAGTTGCAAAAAATATTAAAGAAAAACGACTACAAATTTGCACACATTGTCCTTTTAATTTAAATGGACAATGTGTGAAATGTGGTTGTTTTATTGCCTTTAGAGCTAGTTTGAAAAATAAAAATTGTCCTGTGAATCATTGGTAGATAATAGTTGAACGGAGAAAACGATGCGTTATCTGGAAAAAAGTTTACTTTTAAACAAATTAAAAGTAGCGATTAATGGTCTAGAAAAGGCGCAAGAAAATTACCCTATCTGATAAGAAATAAAATAAAGAAGTCAATCTGATAGGAAGTTTAAAAGCTTTTGATAATAACAATGGAGAATATAGTAAGAAACTGGTCCAAGAAAATTCTATTACAGGAGAAGGGAATGGGCAAAGTTTTCGGGAAATCAAAAAAGATGGGTTTGTCAGTTATACCTTAGATCTTCCAAGAGCAGAAGATATTTTCTTAAAGGTAAAATTTTCTGAAAAAGCTTTAAAAGTCGTGGTTAGTAAGAAAGAATATGTTATTAAAAGTGGAGAAAAACTTTTAATTTCTAAAAGTAAAGTGGAAAATAGAAAACTTTTAGTGAATTTTCGCACAATAGGAGAAAATAGTGTTAGAATTTATAGTATGGTTATTACAAAGTAAATTAGGAGGTTCAGATGAATAATCTATATGTTAATTTAGGAGCAAGAGGTCATGATGTGTCAGATGTTTCTTCCATAGAAGATTTAAGAGACAAACTTTTTTTGCAAAATATTAAAAATGTTCAATTGGCCTTAGGTATGTCTTTTAAAAATCTTCCTTCTGGAAAAGATAATTTGAATCCAGGGATGGGAACTTTAATTAAAAATACTCTCCAAGAAAAAAATATTCAAATTGCTATTTTAAGTTGTTATATTAATATGATTCATCCTGATGAAAAATTAAGAGAAGAAGCCTTAGAAAAATTTGAGAGCTATGTAAAATATGCTAAATATTTTGGTGCTTCTATGGTGGCTTCTGAAACAGGAAGTATGTTAGATCCTATTGCCTATACAGAAGAAAATTTCACTGAAAATGCTTATAATTTAGCAGTGAAATCTATTAAAAGACTTTCTTTAGCTGGAGAAAAATATCAAGTTATGATTGGTATTGAACCAGGTTTGAATCATCCAATTTATTCTGTAGAAGTGATGAATAAATTATTAAAAGACATTAACTCCCCGCAAATAGGAGTCGTTTTAGATCCAACCAATTTAATTAATGCTGACACTTATAAAAATCAAGTAGAAATTGTGAAAGAAGCTTTTGCAACTTTTGGAGAGAAGATTGTAGCTTTTCATTTGAAGGATTTTATTGTAGAAGATGGAAAAATTAAACCCGTGAACTTTGGTGAGGGAATAATGAATAAAAAAGAAATTTTAGAAATTATTTCTGAAAACAAACCTTATTTAAATGTTATTTTAGAAGAAACAAAAGATAATGGTTTGAAAAAAGCTGGGAGAATGATTGCTCAATTTTAAAATAGTTACCCCTCTTTTTCGAGGGGTAATTTTTTTGCCAAGATAGTGCAAATATCTATCAAAATAGTTGGAGGCATCCTTAGAAAAATCAAGTAAGATGAAACCGTGTACATAACGTGAAAACACGATAATTGGAGGGTAATATGAGAAAAGATCATAATATTGTAGAACACCGGGTAGAAAAAAATGTTATTGATGAAAAAATTCAATTACTAATGAAAAATTTAACAACCATCAAAGATAGTGGCGAATTTTTGCTGCAATTTGGTGATGTAGTCGTTGATGATAAAAGTTGGAATGTTTGGAACTGGCCGCAAGGGGTTGGTCTTTATGGAATTTACAAATATTATCAAATGACCGGAAGCAAAGAAGCGTTAAAAATTTGTGAAGATTGGTTTGAAAGACAATTAAAAGCTGGCTCCCCACCAAAAAATATTAATACTATGGCTCCTCTTTTAGTCATGGCCTTTTTATACGAAGAATTTAAAGACCCACGCTTTTTACCCTATTTAGAAAGTTGGAGTGCTTGGGCAATGGAAGATTTACCTCGTTGCCAAGAGG
>CAMJVA010000086.1 GCA_946409145.1 uncultured Enterococcus sp.
TTAACAACGTATTCGCTTCAATAATCGCTTCAAGGGCTGGAGTCACTACTTTTGCTTCACAGGCGGCCATAGCTTGAAAGGCATTGGCAAATAAAACTTCTTCACATTTTGCTGCAATAGCTTCAGCAGCAAAAGTTGGCATTCCTCCTGCCATAGTTTGCCCACTTGCTTTAATCACTGAACTGCCTTCTACCCAAGTAGCTAATCCGTCAGCAATACCAGAAGCTAACAGGCGACTTGGACCGTTTGCAATAACCTTGGTATCTACTAAGACTAAGTCAGGATTTTTTTTGTAAAATAAATATTTTTCAAATACTCCTTCATCAGAATAAATCACAGAAAGTGCTGACGTAGGAGCATCTGTTGACGCAATGGTTGGAGCAATGGCTACAGGTATTTCTAAATTATCCCCCACAGCTTTTGCTGCATCAATGGTTTTCCCCCCACCAAGACCAATAACTAAATCAATATTTTCTTCTTTGCCGATTTCAGACACCCGAGAAATTTCATTAGTGGATGCTTCTCCATTAAAAGGAACATAAATAACTTCCATTCCTTCTTTTTTCAAATTATCGTTGAACGTTTCTCCGGCAATTTTCCAAACAGTATCATCACATAATAATAACGCTGTTTTACCTAAAGCTGTAATGTGTGAAATGCCTGTTTCTAAAACATTTTCCCCTTGAACATAACGGGATGGACTTGCGAAAACTTTTTCCATAATAACCCTCCAGATAATATTTTTAAAAGTAAATTCTATTTTTAGTTTATCATCTTGATTTATATTTCACAAAAGAAAACCCATACATTTTTTTGAAATAAAAAAATGATTACATAACGAATTTTAAATAAAAAAAGACTAGGGAAAAATTCCCCAGTCTAAAGTTTGAAAATTATTTCAAAGCGTCTTTAGCTTTTTCAGCCAATGTCGTAAATGCAGATGCATCGTTGACTGCAAGATCAGCTAACATTTTGCGGTTAATATCGATTTCAGCAAGTTTTAAACCATGCATTAATTTTGAATAGCTTAAGCCATTCATCCGAGCTGCCGCGTTAATCCGTGCAATCCATAATTTACGGAAGTCACGTTTCACTTGACGACGATCTCTAAATGCGTAGTAATAAGAATTCATTACTTGTTCTTTTGCTGTTTTATATAAAGTATGTTTGGAACCGTAGTATCCTTTTGCTAGTTTAAGCACTTTTTTCCGACGTTTGCGGCTTACAGTGCCACCTTTAACACGTGCCATGATTAATTCCTCCTAAAAATTCATTCGTTTTCAATTGCCTTAGCGCTTTAAAAAATTTTAGCGCATTTGGGAAAGCTGTTGGCGAATCCGTGTGAAATCGCTATGAGACACCATACCTGCTTTGCGCAATTGACGGCGTTGTTTTTTAGTCTTCCCATGGAACCGGTGACTAGTATAAGCACTCCAGCGTTTTAAGCCTCCGCCGCCTGTACGTTTGAAACGTTTTGCAGAACCGCGGTGTGTTTTTTGTTTTGGCATGACTGATTTCCTCCTCAAAATCGATATGGGTTAAACCCAAAATATTTGCTACTTGTCGCTTTTTGGTGCTAATACAAGAAACATTGAACGTCCATCCATTTTTGCTTTTTGCTCAATAGTGGCAATATCTGCTGTTTCTTCAGCTAAGCGATCCAAGACTTTTTGACCAATTTCCTTATGGGTAATGGCACGACCCTTGAAACGGATAGAAGCTTTCACTTTGTCCCCTTTTTCCAAGAATTTGCGTGCGTTGCGTAATTTGGTATTAAAATCATTCACATCAATAGAAGGACTTAAACGTACTTCTTTAATGTTTACTACCTTTTGATTTTTACGAGCTTCCCGTTCTTTTTTCTGTTGTTCAAAACGGAATTTACCGTAATCCATGATTCGGGCAACTGGTGGTTTGGCTGTTGGAGCCACTAAAACAAGATCCAGATTACTAGCTTCAGCAATTTTTAGAGCCTCTTGTTTGGATTTGACACCTAATTGTTCACCATCGGCAGAAATCAAGCGCAACTCCCGGGCACGAATGCCGTCGTTTACCATCATATCCTTTGCTATGGTCATTCACCTCCAAGTATTTTGAGAGAAAAAATAGCAGAAAAAAACGAGTTCTTTTCAGAACCCGCCAAAAAAATCCTTGTTAAAGGAAATTTCATATCTAGCCCAGAGATTCTAATCTCTCAGGCGAGAAGCGGGTGCTTCTGCTTTGTTTTCTCAACTTATTTATCTTAACAAATTAATTATCTGTCGTCAAGGTTTTTCCTTTAAATTTTTGCACCTTGTCTAATTTCTGTTAATTTTTTTTCGATTTGCTCCCAAACTGCCTCTCTTGCTTTTTCATCTTCTACAAAATTATAGACATCCCCGTCAATTTCTAATTTTGGACTTTCTTTGTAATCGGCATAAAATTTTTCATAACGTTTATTAAGTTCTTGATAATAATCATATAAACTAGGATCAAATTCTAATTGTTCATACTCCCGACCTCTTTTTTTAATACGGGCTAACATAGTAGGAAAAGAAACTTTAATATGGATTAACAGTTCAGGATTTTTTTCATAAGGCGCAACTGGTAATTCTTCCATCATATTTTTCAATAAAGCGTCATAAACGCGTACTTCTTCTTCAGAGGCTCTTTTTAAGTCGGCATTTAAGTGAAAGAGTAAAGAATCTTCATAAATAGAGCGATCTAAGACAGCATTCTTTTCTTTAGACGCTTCTTTAATACTGGCAAAACGTTTATTTAAAAAATAAATTTGCAATAAAAAAGCATATTTTTTAGGATTCGCATAAAATAAAGGTAACACTTTATTATCTTCAATTGATTCATAGTAAGCCGGGCTGTTTAACTTTTCAGCAATTAAATCTGTTAGTGATGACTTCCCCGCTCCAATGGTTCCAGCTAAAACGATCAAGGATATATCCCCCTTAATTTTTTCAATCTTTTCCCACTATAAACTTTTAAATTTTCTCTGTCAATTTTGGAAATTTCATAAAAATCGCAACTTGAAATTCCATTTTCTTAAGATTTAAGGTAAACTAGTAGAGCAACTTAAACCTTCAGCTTAAAAAACTGCAAAAGAAAGGATTTAGATCATGGAGAAATTCGGTATTGGAAAAGCCTCAGGAAAAATTATTCTCATGGGCGAACATGCGGTAGTTTACGGACAACCGGCAATCGCTGTCCCTTTTCTTGCCACAAAAGTCATGGTCTCTGTTAAAGCATCTCAAGAAGATTTTATAACTAGTCTTTATTACGATGGTCCGACTACTTTTGCCCCAGAAAGCTTAGCAAATATTTTGCAAGCTTTCTTCTTAGCTAAAAAAAGAGTTGGTATTACTTCTGGTCTTTTATGCAAAATTGAAAGTTCCATTCCCCCAGAACGAGGAATGGGATCCTCAGCCGCTGTTGCTAATGCTGTCATTCGCGCTGTTTTTGATTATCAAAAAGTCGATCTTTCCCAAGAAGAACTGGCTGAAATTGCCAATGAAGCAGAAATTATTGCTCATGGGAATCCTTCAGGAATTGATCAAGCCACAACGGCTTCCAATCGTCCTATTGAATATGCCAAAAACAGTCTTTTTTGTCCTTTTTCTATTAACTGCGAAGGATTTTTACTAGTCGCCGATTCAAAATTAAAAGGTCGGACACGAGAAATTGTCCAAAATGTCGCTACTTTGTTGAAAGAACAGCCAGAAAAAAAACAACTAATAGAAAAATTAGGAAAATGTACCTTGCAGTTAAAAGCGTGTTTGCAATCAAACCAAGTGGAAAATGCTGCTAATATTATGGAAAAAGCCCAAGATTATTTAACTGAGCTAAAAGTAAGCCACCCTGTTTTAGACCATATGTTAGCTTTAGGAAAAAACTTTGGGGCCCTAGGGGGAAAATTAACCGGAGGCGGCGGCGGTGGCTGCGTCATTTTTTTGGCGAAAAATTTAACCGATGCAGAAAATATTAAAGAACATTTAATCCAAGCTGGCTACCCTACTTGGATTCAAGATTTAAGGGAGTTTACCTAAATGATAGGCTATAGTAAAGCACATACTAATATTGCCCTCATTAAATATTGGGGGAAAAAAGACGAAAAATTAATGTTACCTATGAATAATTCTATTTCACTAACCATTGATGCTTTTTATTCAGAAACGTGGGTCAACTTTAAAAAAGAATTAACCAAGGATGTTTTTATTTTAAATGACAAAAAACAAAGTGAAAAAGAAACAACTAAAGTAGAAAAATTTTTAAATGATGCAAGAAGCTTAAGTCAAACAAAACTTTTTGCTGAAGTAAAAAGTGTCAATCACGTTCCCACTGCAGCCGGTCTTGCCTCTTCTGCTTCTGGTATGGCTGCACTGGCTGGAAGTGTGGCTGCTAGTTTAGACCTTCCTTTAGATAATATTTCTTTATCTCGTTTGGCTCGTCATGGTTCAGGCTCTGCTTGTCGTAGTATTTACGGGGGATTTGCTGAATGGGAACAAGGGCAAGACGACCTCACAAGTTATGCGGTCCCTTTGAAAGAAAATTTAACATCTTTTCCTTTGGCCATGGTTTTCATTTTAATTAATGGGGAAAAGAAAAAAATTTCTTCCAGAGAAGGTATGGCTCACACTGTAAAAACCTCTGCCTTTTACCCTGGGTGGCTTGAAACTATTGAAGAAGATTTAGCACAAGCAAGAACAGCTATTGCCAAAGAAGATTTTCTTTCTTTAGGAGAGGTCACTGAAAGAAATGCTTTAAAAATGCACGGAACGATGCTGGGAGCTAATCCTCCTTTCACCTACTTTGCCCCAGGAACCATCAAAGCCATGGCTGAAATTGCCAAGGCAAGAGAAAATGGCATTCCTGCCTTTTTCACCATGGATGCTGGTCCCAATGTAAAAGTGCTTGTGGAACAAAAAAACCTTAAGTCTTTATTAGGTCATTTAGAGAAGACTTTTCCAAAAGAAGATTTAGTGGTAGCATTTCCTAGTAAAGGAATTGAAGTGAAAAAGGAGAATTTAATTTAAATGATTGAAGTTTCTGCTCCTGGAAAATTATATATTGCCGGGGAATATGCTGTAGTTGAGCCTGGAAATCCGGCGATTATTATTGCAGTGGATCAATTTGTCACTGTGAAATTAACCAAAGGACAAAATAATGGGTCCATTAAATCAGCCCAATTTAGTAACTATCCTGTTTATTTTAGACGGGAAAACGATGCTTTAGTTTTAGATAAAAGGGATAATCCCTTTCATTATATTTTAGCTGCCATTGATATGGTGGAAAATTATGCCAAAGAACAACACAAAGTATTAGAACTTTTCCATTTGCAAATTG
Organism: uncultured Enterococcus sp.; assembly: GCA_946409145.1. Lineage (GTDB taxonomy): Bacteria > Bacillota > Bacilli > Lactobacillales > Enterococcaceae > Enterococcus_J. The sequence goes on from CAMJVA010000086.1 coordinate 5,335, forward strand.
AAAGTGGCCTTGATAACGGTCACGGGACAAAATATGGTTTAGGTTCTTCTGGAGCTGTAACAGTTGCCACTGCTGAGGCCTTGTGCCAATTTTATGATTTACCTTATAATAAAATGATTTTATTCAAGCTAGCTGCTTTAGCTCATTTATCTATTCAAAATAACGGTTCATGTGGAGACGTTGCTGCCAGTATTTACGGTGGCTGGATTGCCTTTTCCACTTTTGACCAAGCTTGGGTGAAAGCTCAAACAAAAAAATTAACCTTAACAGAACTCTTAGAAATTCCCTGGCCTAATTTAGCCATTGAATCTCTCACTCCTCCTGAAGATTTAAAACTTTTAATCGGTTGGACAGGTTCCCCTGCTTCTACGGCTAATTTAGTTGACCAAGTACAAAAAAGTGAACAAAAAGATGCCTACCAAAATTTTCTTAAAGAAAGTAATCTTTGTGTGAAAGAAATGATTGCAGCCTTTAATAATAATGACTTAGGATTATTTAAAGATAAAATTGGTAAAAACAGAGAACTGTTAAACGAACTAAGCCAACTTTCAAAAGTCAACATTGAAACGGATATTTTAAATCGTTTAGTTAAAATCGCTGATGATAATGGCGGAGCTGCTAAATCCTCTGGTGCTGGCGGTGGAGATTGTGGCATTGCGATTTTTTCCACCACTGATCCAATTGATAATGTCTTAGCTCAGTGGGAAAAAAATCAAATTTCTTACCTCCCTTTGAAAGTTTACGAAAAAAAATAGCCGCTTCATTTACTTAAAGGAGCTGAAATAATGCTAGATCGAAAAGAAGAACATCTTCGCTTTGCTAAAGCACAACAAGAAAAAAATCTCGTCAATGACTTTGACGAGATTCGTTTTATTCACCATAGTTTCCCAGAAATAAATTATGAGGACGTGGACCTTTCCACTAGTTATGCTGGACTTACTTTTCCCTATCCTTTTTACATTAATGCCATGACAGGTGGAACAAAAAGAGCCAAAGAAATTAATGGCAACTTGGCACTTTCTTGTGAACAAATGGGTATTCCTCTAGCCTTAGGGTCTGTGAGCGCCGCTTTAAAAGATCCTTCCTTACTAGAAACTTATACTGTGGCCAAAAAAATAGCCCCAAACCTTTTCTTATGGGGAAATTTATCCGCTGATAGCTCTTTAGAAAAAATGAAAAAAGCGTGCGATGTTTTAGCTAGTAACGGACTACAATTACATTTAAATTTACCTCAAGAACTGGTTATGCCTGAAGGAGACCGACATTTTTCCAATTGGCTAGAAAATATTTATCAAGCCAAAAAAACCTTAAATCTACCTATTATGGTGAAAGAAACTGGTTTTGGAATGAGTCAAAAAACAATTGCTTTAATTTTGCAAACAGGTATTGATCTAATTGATCTCGGTGGTCGGGGAGGAACGAATTTTATTACCATTGAAAATACCCGACGCACTAAAAGAGAATTTACTTATTTAGAAGATTTTGGCCAGTCCACAGTAGAATCTCTCCTTGAAAGCAAAAAATTCCAAGATCAAGGAAATTTTTTAGCCACAGGTGGCATTCGTCAAGCTTATGATATGGTAAAAGCTTTGGCACTTGGGGCAAAAGGCGTCGGTGTCGCCGGAAATATTTTACCTGTTGTAATGGAAAAAGGCAGTGACGGTGCTTTAGAACTTTTAAAAACCTGGGAAAAGGAATTAAAAACGATTTATTGCCTTTTAGGAGCGAAAAATTCTGAAGAATT
>CAMJVA010000087.1 GCA_946409145.1 uncultured Enterococcus sp.
TTTTTCACACCTTATCTCCTGAAGTAGAAACTTGGTTAGATCAAACTTTAGGTACAGTGAAAGGAGATATGGAAATTCACGATCCTTTAAATGCTCGTCTTGTGGAGCATCCTTATATTGAATTTGTTAATAAGGTGCAAATGGAAGCGACCGATACTAAAATTTCTGGAACAGCTTTATTTAATAATGAAGGCACTGGCTTTTCTCCTACGATTACCATGCGGGATGTATTAACCAATTATATTTATCCTAATACTTTAGCCGTCTTAAAAGTCACTGGACAAGATTTAAAAGACGCGCTTGAAAGAACGGCGACATATTTACAAGTGAAAGGGCAGAAAATAATTTTTAATCCAAAATACGTCATGCCAAAACCACAATATTATAATTATGATATGTATGAAGGTGTGACCTATACTTTAAATCTTGCTAATGAAGAAGGACAACGCGTGACTGAACTGCTTTATGAAGGAGAAAAAATGGATTTAACTGCTTCTTTTGATGTGGTCTTAAATCAATATCGAGCAGTAGGTGGGGGTAATTACAAAATGTTTTCCCCAGAAAAAATTGTTCGAGAAGTTCAAATAGATATGACTGAACTCATTGCAGATTATTTGAAAAAACATCCTGTCATTGAAGCAACAGCTAATCATAACTTTACTATTTTACCTCCTTATACTTTTTAAGAAAAAATTACCTTTTTTAAAAATGAAGCATCTTTAGTAAAGAATTATCTTTTCACAAAGAAACGCCTTTTGACAAAGAAACACCTTTTAACGAAGTAATATCTTTTTACAAAGTCATCTTTTATAAGAAAAAATATCTTTCAAGAAAGAAGGGATACCATTGAAAACGACCATTTTAAAAAGAAAATTAGCTGGCATTCCTTTACTGGAAATTTTTCCCAGTGATAAAAGAAATATTCCCTTAAAAACGATTATTTTTTACCATGGCTGGCAGTCAAGGAAAGAATTGGTTTTAACACAAGCGAGAAAACTTGCGGCGAAAAATTTTCGCGTCATTGCCCCAGATGCTATGAATCATGGGGAGAGATTTCAAGAAGTTTCCAAAGTCCCTTCTTTAACTTTTTGGCAAAGTATTCAAGGAAATCTTTTTGAATTTGCTTATTTAAAAGACGCTTTAGAAAAGAAAAATTTAATTTTAGATCATCAGCTGGCAGTAGGTGGCATTTCCATGGGTGGCATGACTACCTGTATGCTCCTTACCCAACACGCTGAAATTTTAGGCGGGGCGTGTTTAATGGGCACCCCTCACCCTACTCGCTATTTAAATCGTTTAGCAAGCTATGCTAAAGAAAATCACGTATTACTTCCTGAGGATTATTTTAGTTTAATGAGTTGGATTGCCCCTTATGATTTAGCCTTGCATCCAGAAAATATTAATCATCGACCCATCCTTTTTTGGCATGGAACAAAAGATGAACGGATTGATTATGCTGAGGTGAAAGATTTTTACGAAGACATTAAAAACAAAGAGTATAGTGACCACATTTCCTTTTACACTGGAGAAAATGAAGGTCATTTAGTCCAACCAGAGTTAATGAATTTAACCACTGAATTTTACGAAAAACTTTTTCAAAAGTAAAAAGCACAGACAAGAGAGACTTAAAAATTTCTCTTGCCTGTGTTTTTTTTTAGGAATTTTTATTTTTTACTAGTTTCACCAATGAAGCTACTGCACCAAACAAAACGCCTGCTACGGGCCAAATGACCCAGCTTAAGTGCCAATTGTTCGTTAAAAAACTGTAACCTAGATAAATAGCTATTATTACAGGCCAGTAGACAGCCGCAATAAAATCCAGAGAGTGAGCGTCTTCTTTGGCTTTTTTACTATAATTATCCACTTGCAGAAGTTTCAACAGACTCTCCCAATAAATGCCATTAACAATGAAAAGACTTACTGCTACCGTTTCAATGATTAACAAAGTAACCAAACCTAAAACCATGTACCATTCATTTCCAGATAGTCCACCGATTAAAAGTGGCAAGACACCTAAAATACTTAAACAGGTGGAAATAATATTGTATTTAGTATATTTACTTTGATAATTTTTTTGCCGTTCTTTCACTACTCCAATGACTCCATATTCTGTTTCAAAAATATCCGTATTCAAAAACTTATAAGGCGCTGTTTTAGAGCTGCTGTAAATGAATAAGCTCACAGCAAAGGTGACAAAGACTAGTAAGATAATTAAACCAACAATAACCGCCCGTTCTTCACTAATAGTTTTAAGATATTGGTTCCTTAATCCTCCCAGAAAAATTAAACTAGTGACCCCCAGCATACAAAGGGCTGTTCCTAGTGCAATAATTTTGGCCGTTTTTTCTTTTATTTGTAAAAATTCATTGGCTTCTTGTAAGCTGACTTTTCGAATTGGTTCAATTTTTTCTTCTACTAATTCTGGTTCTTCCAACTCATCTTTAAATAAATAATCCGTACTCACACCAAAAAGCTCTGACAAACGAATGACTTTATTAATATCTGGAATAGCTTGGGCACTTTCCCACTTTGAAACTGATTGCCGGGACACCTCCATTAATTCGGCTAATTCTTCTTGTGTCCATCCGTTTTTCTTGCGCTCACGCATGATTTTATCTCCTAAAATCATTTTTCTCACCTCTTCCTTTCACCATAAAAATACAAGATTTCTCAGTTACATTCTAGAAATCCACGGTTTTATTTTGTCAACTGGTGGTTGCTTTTCTTTAAAATTAAGACTTTTTTATAAAAAATTATCTTTTTTCTTTATTTAAGAATAACAGAAGTAAAAAAATCTCCCTAATCATTGAATCGAAAATTAACGACATATCTCTTAATGAATGAAAAAAGGCGAGGAGCCAAGCCCCTCGCCTTTTTCAGTTAATTATTTTTAATAAATTGTTCTAAGGCCCACTTATGAGACCCTCTTTTTAAATTTTTCAAAGCTTCTTCTTTTGAAAACCAAGCAATTCCGTTGAAATTTTCTGTGGGTGGCGCTACTTTTTTAAAGGTTTTTGTGCCATAGAAATAACCTGGGTTGTAATAATCTGTCTGACGATGTCTAGAGTGAAAATATTCATCTGCCACGCCTAAATAAGTAGAGTTGACTACTTCATAGCCCAGTTCTTCTAAAAGTTCCCGCTTTAACGCTTCTTCTTTGGTTTCTCCAGGCTCTATTTCTCCTCCTGGTAAAAAGTATGCACCATTTGGAGCTTGTACTAAAATAATTTGTCCAATTTCATTTTCAATAACAATGTAAACGCCAATTCGTGTCACGTACTCAACTTCTTTTTTTTCACCAAAACTGGGACGACTGAAAGACATGAACAACCCTCCTTAATGATTACCTCTATTCTAGCGACAATTTTTAAAATTGCCAAGGATTTATGGAAAAAAGTTGTCCTAATTTAAAAATAAGCGCTGAAAATACCCTTATTACTAAATTTTTTGTCCTAAAACATTTCATTTACTAAATTTTTTATCCTAAAACATTTTATTTACTAAATTTTTTTATTATCTGCCACAATTTTTTCTAATAATTCTGGATCAAATTCCCCTGCTTTTAACATGGCAATTTCTCTTTTATAAGGAGAAAATTGATTTTTCTTATCTTCTCCTACATAAGGGGTTTCTAAAATTTTGGGTAAGTGAGCTAATTTTTCATGATGGACCACATAGTTTAAGGCAGCAAATCCAATATTGCCAAAACCAATATTGGCGTGTCGATCTTTGTGAGATCCTTGTTCATTTTTAGAGTCATTCACGTGAACAACTTTGAGTTTTTCTAGACCAATAATGCGATCAAATTCAGCTAAAACTCCATCAAAATCATTTTTAACATCATAACCTGCATCAAAAATATGACAAGTATCTAAGGTCACGGATAATTTTTCTGGTAATTTTACTCCATTAATAATGGCCCCTAACTCTTCAAATGTTCGACCGATTTCTGTTCCTTTTCCAGCCATAGTTTCTAAAGCGATTTGGGGTACTTGGTCTTTTTCTAAAATTAAATCTAATCCTTTAATAATACTTTTAATTCCTGCTTCTGCACCTGCTCCCACATGAGCCCCTGGATGCAACGTAATTTGTGTGGCTCCAAGAGCTGTGGCCCGTTTCACTTCTTCTTTTAAAAAAGAGACAGCAAAAGGAAAATTTTCTGGTTTAATGGTGTTTCCTAAATTCACAATATAAGGAGCATGGACTACTAAATGGCTAACATTATTCTCTGCCATTAATTTTTTCCCTTCAGAAATTTTCATTTCCGAAACATCTTTGCGCCGAGTATTTTGTGGCGCTCCTGTATAAATCATCATAGTTGTTGCTTGATTATTCACTGCTTCTTCTACTGAACCTAAAAACATTTTTGGGGCTTTCATGGATACGTGAGATCCTAATAACAAATTTATCACTCCTTTTTTTTATCATACCAAAGACTTTTTAATTTTCCAAAAAAACAAATCATGACAAATTACTAAATTTTTCCTTATAATCTTTCTGTAAACCCCTTTCAAAGCTATGACAATTGTTTTGAATTTGCTATAATCGAAAATGTATGAATAAAAAAACGAGGTGAATTTTTTGCCACAGCCAGCTAAGAAAAAACCGGCTTCTGTTAAAAAAGCTAAGAAAAAAGGAACTGATCTTCATAAATGGACCTTTGGAATAAATGTAACTTTAAGTGTTATTAGACGTTTTGCTCTCTTTTTTGTGGCCTTTTTGCTCCTTGTTGGGGCCTTAAGTTTAGGAGTCGGAGTAGGTTATTTTGCCTTTTTAGTTGCCGATACTACTCCTCCTACAAAAGAAGAATTAAACAAGGACATTAACGATTTTTCTGAAGTTTCACATATTGTTTACTCTGGAGGAGAAAATATTGCCACAATTAGTTCAGATTTAATTAGAACTTATGCTCCTTCTGAAAACATTTCTCCTTATTTAAAAAATGCCATTATTGCCACAGAAGATGAAAATTTTGAAGAACATGAGGGTATTGTCCCCAAGGCTTTGGCTAGAGCAGTCATTTCTGATGTTACAGGGCTTGGAGGCTCTTCAGGAGGCTCTACTTTAACTCAACAACTTGTAAAGCAACAAATTTTAACTTCTGAAACAACCTTTAAGCGTAAAGCCAATGAAATTTTACTGGCTCTTAGAGTGGACAAATATTTTTCAAAGGATGAAATTATCACCGCATATTTAAATGTTTCCCCTTTTGGTCGGAATAACAAAGGACAAAATATTGCTGGAGTGGAAGAAGCAGCAAAAGGAATTTTTGGCACTTCTGCTAAAGATGTTACCTTAGCCCAAGCAGCCTTTATTGCTGGACTTCCCCAAAGTCCGATTAGTTACAATCCCTACAACTCTAAAGGACAAATTAAATCTGCAGAACTTTTGGCTTCTGGATTAAAACGAAAAGATAATGTTTTATTTTCCATGCTCAGAGAAAAAAAGATTACTCAAGAGGAATATGATGCAGCCAAAGCTGAAGATTTAACGCAACAATTTATTCCCCAAGCTACAGCGGAACAAACTACCAAAGATTTCTTGTACTACACCGTAGAAAAACAAGCCATTGAAATTTTAATGGAACCTCTTTACACCAAAGATAATTTAACTAAAGAAAAAGTTTTTGCAGATGATAACTTGTACAATCAGTACTACGAAACAGCTCAAAGAGAATTACAACGAAAAGGTTACACGGTTCACACTACCATTGATAAAAATATTCAAGATACTTTAAATGTAGCTGTGAGTGATTATGGTTATATTTTAGATGATGGCCATGGGGCTTATGTAGAAAATGGCGGAGTCTTAATGGATAACCACACTGGAAGAGTTTATGGGTTTATTGGAGGACGCGATTTTTCTAAAAGCCAAAACAACCACGCTTTTTCCACAAAACGACCTCCCGGTTCTACCATTAAACCAGTTTTAGCTTATGGACCAGCTTTTGATGTGGGCTTAGTGGGAACACAAACAATGCTTTCTAATTTCCAAACTTTTTATCAAGAAGATCCGACTATTGAAATTTGGAATGCTGGCGTAGCGCCAGATAATACTTTCCATACTGTAGCTGATTCTTTACGCGCCTCTTTAAACGTTCCAACGTATCACTTATACCAAGCGCTCCTTAAAGTTAAGGATCCTGCAGAATACATGACAAAAATGGAATACAATGTCAATTCTGATGAATATCATCATGAATCTTCTCCCTTAGGACAAATGGATATGACTGTTTTTGATCAAACAAAAGGTTTTGCTACTTTAGCTAATGGCGGAACTTACAATCGTGGGTATTTAATCGACTCCATTACTGATACTCAAGGAAATGTTATTTACCAACATGAAGCTTATTCTACACCAGTTTATAGTGTAGAAACAGCTGCGATTATGAACTCACTCATGAAAAATGTCTTTACAGAAGGTACTGGACGGACGGCTTATTATACCTTGTCTGATGTAAATAGTACCTTAGCTAGTGCTGATTGGGCCGTTAAAACTGGGACCACTACAGATAATAAAGACTTTTGGTTCATTGGCTCCACTCCAGGAATTACTTTTTCTTCTTGGATTGGCTATGATGATGGGACACAAATGATTTCTACTAACTCTCAAAGCAATCAAAAATATTGGGCTTACGTGATGAATCGCGTTTATAATGCTAATCCTACTATTTTTGAAGCAGAAGCCACTTTCCCTATGCCCGATTCAGTGAAAAAAGTTGAAGTATCAGATGTAACTGGAGAAAAATTTAAAAACTTTACCTATGATGGAAAAACTTATGTTACTCCAGGAAACAAAGTGACAAGTTTATATGCTACAGGGGATGGAAAAGATACCACTTATGATTTTGGAATTGGTGGTACCACCGAAAATTATGCTACTGCTTGGAAGGATAAATTAAAAGCTTATAGTAAACCAAAAGCTTCTACTCCAAGCACATCAACTTCTCCTTCCAGCTCTTCTAGTTCCTCAAGTTCTTCAGAATCTAAAGAAGAAACCCCAGCTTCTGAAGAGCCCCCTGCTTCCAGTGAAGAAGCAGCAGAAACTCCTGCAGCTTAAAACAAAAAA
>CAMJVA010000088.1 GCA_946409145.1 uncultured Enterococcus sp.
CTTCCTTTTATTTTTTTTTGCCAAACGTTTAAAAAAAAGCGAATTACGGGTATAATTAAGCAATGGAAAATAAATAAATAAAGGGTGTTAGTTATGAACAAGCAATTACAGGATCTTCTAAAAGATAATTACGAAATTGTCTTTCACGATGTGGATCTCCTGGAGCAAGCCTTCACTCATTCTTCTTATGTGAATGAACACCGCTACTTAGAATTAGAAGACAATGAACGTTTAGAATTTTTAGGGGATGCTGTTTTAGAATTATTAGTGTCCAAATTTTTATATGATACGTATCCCAATGTTCCTGAAGGAGTGTTAACGAAAACTCGTTCAAGAATTGTTCGGGAAGATTCTTTATCTCGTTTTGCTAAGGGTTGTCAATTTGATACCTTTATTAAGCTAGGTAAAGGGGAAGAAGCTTCTGGAGGGAGAAATCGCCCTTCTTTATTATGTGATTTGTTTGAATCTTTCCTAGGTTCCTTGTATTTGGATCAAGGACTGTTAGAAGTCCGTCGCTTTTTAGAAATAGTTATTTTCCCAGAAGTGAAAGCAGGAATTTTTGCTAAAGAAATGGATCACAAAACAAAACTTCAAGAAGTGTTACAAAAAAATGGTGATGTGAAAATTGAATACCGTCTCATTGGAGAAGAAGGTCCAGCTCATGATCGACAATTTGTCACTGAAGTTTGGGCAAAAAAACAACTATTGGGAAAAGGTTCAGGAAAATCAAAGAAAAACGCTGAACAAGCCGCTGCACATAATGCTTTAATGAATTTAAAAGCATAAGCGATTGATTGGAAAAAGGGGTAGCAAGTGTATTTAAAAAGTATTGAAATTATCGGTTTCAAATCCTTTGCCGATAAAACAATTTTAACATTTGAACCAGGGGTCACAGGTGTTGTGGGCCCTAATGGTTCAGGAAAAAGTAATATTACTGAAGCCATTCGTTGGGTTTTAGGGGAAACTTCTGCTAAATCTTTACGGGGAGGAAAAATGCCTGATGTGATTTTTGCCGGAAGTCAGTCTAGAAGAGGAATTAATATTGCTGAAGTAACGGTGATTTTAGACAATCAAGATCATTACTTACCTATTGATTTTAATGAAGTTTCTGTAAAAAGAAGTTTAAACAGAAATGGTGATAGTGATTACTACATTAATAAAAAACATGTTCGCTTAAAAGATATTCAAGAACTTTTCATGGACTCAGGCCTTGGAAAAGAATCTTTTTCCATTATTTCTCAAGGTAAAGTAGAAGAAATTTTTAATAGTAAACCAGAAGATCGCCGGGGAATTTTTGAAGAGGCGGCGGGAGTTTTTAAATATAAACAAAAGAAAAAAGCTGCGGAACAAAAGTTATTTGAAACAGAAGATAATTTAAATCGTTTAAATGATATTTTATATGAATTAAAAAGTCAGTTGGCGCCTTTAGCTTTTGAAAAAGAACAAGCAGAAAAATTTCTGCGTTTAAAAGAAGAGTTAAAAAAACAAGAAGTGAGTTTTGTTGCTGAAAAAATTGCGCGAAATGCCAAAGAAAAAACAGCCAAAGAAATTGAGTTTAAACAGTTAAATGAAGAATACACGGCAGTTAATCTAAAAAATGAACAGGTAGTTTCTGAACTTGCCCAAAAGAAAAAAAATCATGAAACACTAGATCAAGATTACACAAAAGCTCAAGATGAACAAGTGGCGTTAACGAAACTTTATGAACAAGCTCATAGTAAAAAACAATTATTTCAAGAAAAATCTTTATATCAAATAGAAAAAAAAGAGCAAGCAGAAAAAGAAGTGGCTCTTTTAGGGGAAAACATTAAGGTCCTTTTAAAAGAGTTAGAAGAAAATAAAGAAACTCTTTTGAAAAACCAAACTCTTTTAGATGATTTAGAAGGAAATGTTTCCGAGCAAGAAGAGTTAGTGAAACGTTATTCTCGTTCTGTTAAAGAACAATTGGCTGATCTTCGAGCAGATTTTATTGAAGTAATGCAACAAGAAACCAATCAGTTAAATGATTATAAGCATAATGAACGTTTAATCAGTCAACTTTTAGAGCAAAAAACAGCTAATTTGGCTAAAAAAGAAAAAATTACTACAGAAAGTGAAGAAGTAACCGCTTCTTTAACTGATTTAAAAAATCGTCAACAAGCAGCTCAAGAAAAAATGGAACGCTTATTGGCCATTGTTTCTGATAAACAAAAAAAATTAGATGAGCTACAAAAAAATTACGATAGTTTATATCAAGAATATTATCAACAGTTAGGGAATTTCCAACAAAAACAAGCTCGCTTAAAAAGTCTGGAAGATATTCAAAAAAGTCACTCTGGTTATTATCAAGGAGTGCGACAAATTTTACGAAATCCCAATTTAAAAGGGATTGAAGGTCCGGTAATTGAACTCATGTCTGTGCCAAAAGAATTTACTTTGGGCATTGAAACAGCGCTAGGTGGCACCATTCAACATTTAATTGTGGAAGACGAAACAGCAGCTAAAGGCGCTATTGAATATTTAAAAGCGCAACATTTAGGTCGTGCAACTTTTCTTCCTTTAACAACGATTAAGCCGCGGCAATTACCTAATTATATTTTTTCTCAACTGGAAAATGATCCAAATTTTGCAGGAGTGGCTAGTGAAGTCATTTCTTATGATGAAAAATACGCCAATATTTATCAATATTTATTGGGAACAACTATTTTAGCCAAAGATTTAACAGGCGCCATTGCTATTGCTAAAAAAGTTCGGCATCAATTTAAAGTCGTTTCTTTACAAGGGGACGTAATGAATGCAGGAGGTTCCATGACAGGGGGAGCTAAAAGTAGCAATCAAACAGGACTTTTAGCGCAAAAAAATGAACAAGAAACCTTAGAAAAAGTTGTGACCACCTTAAAAGAGCAGTTGGTAACCTTAGAAAACCAAGTGAAAAATAGTCAAGGAGCTCAAGAGAAATTAAAAGAAGATCTTTTAGTCTTGCGAAAAAATGAAGAATTAGGTCGCCAATTAATTCAAGAGTTAACGAGTGAAATTGCCAGTGAAGAAAAAGATTTATTACAACTGGAAAAAGAAACTCAAGTCTTAGTAAAAGAAGAAGAACACGCCTTAGTTCAGCTTAATGAATTAAAAGTGGAACAAAAAAATCTTTTGGAACAACAAGAAAAATCAAAACTAGCCAAAGATCAGATTCAAAATGAAATGAATCATGTGGAAAAAGACAGCTCTCAATCAGAAGTTTTAAGAGAAAAAGCCCAAGAAAAACTGCAAGCTTTCCAAAAAGAGCAAGCTATTTTAGAAACGCAACAAGAACAATTGAGACAATTAGTTGCAAAAGAAGAAACCCAATTAAAAACTCAAGAAGATACGCTTACTTTAGCGAAAGAAGAACTGGAACAATTAGGAGTCAACTCCTTTGCCTTATCTCAAGAAGAAATAGAAGCACAATTAAAAGAGGCCAAAGAAAAACAAACTGCTTTAATTGAAGAAATTAAAGCTTTAAAAGAAAAAAGAAGTCACGTTTACGAAGAAATAACAGTGTTAGAAAAAGTAAGTAATGAAACTTATGAAAAACAACATCTTTTAGCTGGAAAAATAGCGACCTTGTCTCAAGAGTTAACCTATTTAAATGAACAATTAGATCAACATTTACAATTTTTACAAGAAGAATATGAATTAACCTTTGAACAAGCGAAAGCTGAATTTCTTTTGACCATGAGTTTAGAAGAAACAGCCAAACTGGTGAAAACAATTAAAAAAAACATTCAAGACATTGGTCCAGTAAACCTTGGAGCGATTGAAAGTTATGACCAAGTATCAGAGCGTTTTACTTTCTTAACAGGGCAAAAAGAAGATTTAATGGACGCTAAAGATCATTTGTTTGCTACTATGGATGAAATGGATGAAGAAGTGAAACATCGATTTATGTCCACTTTCAAAGATATTTCTGCTCAATTTGAAGAAGTTTTCCCTAAAATGTTTGGGGGCGGCTTTGCGAAATTAGTTTTAACCGATCCTAAAGATATTTTACACACAGGAATTGAAATCACCGCTCAACCTCCAGGCAAAAAACTGCAAAGTTTAAATCTTTTATCAGGAGGAGAACGAGCTTTAACGGCGATTACCTTACTCTTTGCTATATTACAAGTTCGTCCAGTACCTTTTACAGTGTTAGATGAAGTAGAAGCTGCTTTAGATGAAGCAAATGTTGTGAGATTTGGTCGTTACTTGCAAAGTTTTAAAGATCAACGACAATTTATTGTAGTGACGCACCGTAAAGGAACCATGGAAGCTTGTGATGTATTATATGGAGTGACTATGGAAGAGTCTGGAGTTTCTAAAATTTTGTCAGTGCAATTAAAAGATATTGTGGATAATGGAGAGATTAAAAAAAGTTAGGAAGATAACATGTATAAATTACTCGCTCTTGATTTAGATGGCACCTTACTCAATGATAAAAAAGTTATTTCTAAAAAAAATCTAGCAGCTTTAAAAAAAGTAGAAGACCTAGGGATAAAAGTAGTCATTACTACAGGGCGTCCCTTAAAAGGTATTACCCCTTTTATTGAAATGTTAGGTTTAACTGGAAAAAATGAATATGCCATTACTTTTAATGGGGGTCTTGTGCAAAATTTAGATGGGGATGTTTTAGGAAAAACAGTGTTAGAATTTTCCCAAATTCCAAAAGTCTATGAGACCTTTAAAAAATTAGACTTGCCTTTAAGTTTACTCTCTGAAGAAAAAGTATTAGATTTACCTACGTCAAAAAATCATCCTTCTATTTATGCCACTCTTAATCCACTACTTACTTATGAAAGTTGGGAATTGGAGAGTCTTTCTTCCCATAGAATTTATAATAAATTCGTTTCAGCAACGGAGGGAAAAATTCTCGATGAAAAAATTCCCTTAATCCCTGAAGATTTAAAAGAAGAGTTTGGCATTATGAAATCCCGCGAGTGCTTATTAGAAATTTTGCCAAAAGAAGTTTCAAAAGCCAATGCCTTGAAAGTATTAGGGGATATTTTAAATATTCAACCAGAAGAAATCATGGCTTTTGGGGATGAAGAAAATGATTTATCAATGATTGATTACGGCTTTGGAGTAGTCATGGAAAATGGCAATCCAAAAGTAAAAGAACACGCAGATTTTATTACCTTATCTAATGAAGAAGATGGGGTCGCTTATGCTATTGAAGAATTAATTTTGAAAGGAGCGAATTAAATGGGCTTTTTTGATAAAATTAAACAAGCTTTTACTGGAGAAAAACCACAAGAAGAGCTAAAACAAGAAGAAAAATATGAAAAAGGTTTAGAAAAAACGCGCAAATCTTTTTCTGAACGATTAAATGAACTTTTTGCTAATTTTAGAAGTGTAGACGAAGAATTTTTTGAAAAATTAGAAGAAACCCTCATTGAAGGGGATGTAGGCTTTCAAAGCGCCATTGCCATTACTGATAGCCTGCGCCAAGAAGTGAAATTAAAAAATGCCAAAAAATCTGAAGAAGTGAAAAACACAATTATTGAAAAATTAGTGGAAATTTATGAAGCAGAAGGCATTCAAGAAAAAAATGAATTGAACATGAATCCAGAAGGCTTAACAGTGATGCTTTTTGTAGGGGTTAATGGAGTAGGTAAAACCACAAGCATTGGAAAAATGGCGCATCAGTACAAAGAAGAAGGAAAAAAAGTTATTTTAGCGGCGGCAGATACTTTTCGGGCAGGAGCCATTGATCAACTGTTAGTCTGGGGAAAACGAGCGGATGTTCCAGTAGTTCACGGAAATCCTGGAGGAGATCCAGCAGCAGTTGTCTTTGATGCTATGAAACAAGCCAAAGAAACGAAGGCAGATATTTTATTAGTGGATACAGCAGGACGCCTGCAAAATAAAGTCAACCTTATGAAAGAAGTAGAAAAAATTAAACGGGTCATTTCTAGAGAATTGCCTCAAGCACCTCAAGAAGTGCTATTAGTGATTGATGCTACTACTGGACAAAATGCGTTAATTCAGGCGAAACAATTTAAAGAAACTACTGATGTAACAGGAATTGTGTTAACAAAATTAGACGGTACCGCTAAAGGTGGGATTGTTCTAGCTATTCGAAATGAACTTCACATTCCAGTGAAATTAGTGGGATTAGGAGAAGGTATTGACGATTTAGCTATTTTTGATCCAAATGAATTTGTTTACGGTTTGTTTAAAGGATTAATTGAATAATAAAAATAAGCTACGACAAAAATTTTGTCGTAGCTTATTTTTTGATTTTCCATTGGTAAAGATAATTTATACCATAGAAAATAATATAGAAAAATAAAAAAGAAAGAAGCAGACTTCCTACATCTACTCCTGTAGAAGAGAAAAAATTATTTCCTTTTAATTCTTTTCTTAAAGATAAAAAAGCAAATGGCCATCCTAAAGTAATACTTTCAAAAGAATTTTTAAAATGAAAAGGTTGAAAATACGGAATTAAAACTGTGAACAAAAAGGAAAAGAAAAGAATTTTCCAACTGAAAAAGTGCTTTAATTTAGTCATAATAAGTGCCTCTCCTTTTATCTCAGAATTAATGTTAAGTTGGTATACAACTAGTATACCAAAGTTTATTTACTAATCCATTTATTTTTAGAAAACGGTTGCAAAAGAAATGCAATATGTCATACTACAAGTAAGGATAGAAAATTTAATTTAAGTAATTTTTTTATTTAAAATAAAATCAGTGTAGATATGTCGCACATTTTAGAAGGGATTCTCAATTTCATCCCTAACATTTCAATGATTGTCTAGTGATAATAAAGTTTAGTCATGATATTGGAGGAAATTTTATGAACCATCTGCGTCTCAAAATAGATTTAAAAGCTGCTATGGTTTATGCAGCAATTTTCATTTTATTTGTCTTTTGCTCCTTCTTAAACAAAGATAGAGGCGATTCTCTAGAAAATATTGCTTTTAACTTTGTTGTTCCACTATTTTTATTCTTTGTAGGATTATCAATAAAAGAACTCCCTAAATGGTTAACTTATTTATTTGTTGGCTTAGGAATTATTTCCCTAGTGTACATGACTTTATA
>CAMJVA010000089.1 GCA_946409145.1 uncultured Enterococcus sp.
AATCTTAAAGAAGAAAATCTGAAAGAAGAACCTGTTGAAGAAACAACTGAAAAAGAAGAGCTTGAAGAAACAAAAGAAGTATCTGAAAGTGATGAGAAAGAAGCAGCCTTAGAAAAATTACAAGCTGATTTTTCTGAAATGGAAGATAAATTTTTACGTGCTCAAGCAGAAATTGCCAACATGACGAGAAGAAATCGCCAAGAACGAGAATTACTTCAACGTTATCGTTCCCAAGATTTAGCTAAAGGAATTTTAGGCAGTCTGGATAATTTAGAAAGAGCTTTAGCAACTGAAGTTTCTGATGAACAAGGAGAAAGCTTGAAAAAAGGTGTGGCCATGGTGTTAGAAGGTTTAATCCACGCTTTAGGAGAAGAAGGTGTTAAAGAAATTCCAGCAATGGGTGAAGTTTTTGATCCTAACTTACATCAAGCTGTCCAAACGATTCCTGCAGGTGAAGATTATAAAGCAGATACAATCGTTGAAGTTTTACAAAAAGGCTACGAATTACACGATCGGGTATTGCGTCCGGCGATGGTCATTGTGGCTCAATAAATTTGCTGTTTAAAAATTAATGATAAATTTTAAAATTATTTAAAAGGAGAATGTCTTATGACAAAAATTATTGGTATTGACCTTGGTACAACTAACTCAGCTGTGGCTGTTTTAGAAGGAAACGAAGCAAAAATTATTACAAACCCAGAAGGCAATCGTACAACACCTTCTGTTGTGGCTTTTAAAAATGGAGAAATTCAAGTAGGTGAAGTTGCTAAACGTCAAGCTGTTACTAATCCAAATACTGTTTCTTCTATTAAACGTCACATGGGAGAAGCTGGTTATAAAGTAGATGTTGAAGGAAAATCTTATACTCCTCAAGAAATTTCTGCGATGATTTTACAATACATGAAAGGTTTTGCTGAAGATTACTTAGGTGAAAAAGTTGAAAAAGCAGTTATTACTGTTCCTGCTTACTTTAACGATGCCCAACGTCAAGCAACAAAAGATGCTGGTAAAATTGCCGGACTTGAAGTAGAACGTATTGTTAATGAACCAACAGCAGCAGCCTTAGCTTATGGTTTAGATAAAACAGATCGTGACGAAAAAGTATTAGTCTTTGACCTTGGTGGTGGTACTTTTGACGTTTCCATTTTAGAATTAGGTGACGGTGTCTTTGATGTATTATCTACTTCTGGTGATAATCTTTTAGGTGGGGATGATTTTGATAACAAAATTATCGACTACTTAGTGGCTGAATTCAAAAAAGAAAATGGTATTGATCTTTCTCAAGATAAAATGGCTTTACAACGTTTGAAAGACGCTGCTGAAAAAGCTAAAAAAGATTTATCTGGTGTTACTTCTACTCAAATTTCTCTACCATTTATTACAGCTGGAGCTAATGGTCCAATGCATTTAGAAAATACTTTAACTCGGGCTAAATTTGATGAATTAACCGCTGACCTTGTGGAAAGAACAAAAATTCCAGTAAGAAATGCTTTAAGAGATGCTAACCTTTCTCAATCAGATATTGATGAAGTTATTTTAGTAGGTGGTTCTACTCGTATTCCTGCAGTAGTTGAAGCTGTAAGAAAAGAAACTGGTAAAGAACCTAATAAATCCGTTAACCCAGATGAAGTTGTAGCCATGGGTGCTGCTATTCAAGGGGGCGTTATTACAGGAGACGTTAAAGACGTTGTTTTACTTGACGTAACACCTTTATCCTTAGGTATTGAAACAATGGGTGGTGTGTTCACTCGTTTAATCGACAGAAACACTACTATTCCAACAAGTAAATCTCAAGTGTTCTCCACAGCGGCCGACAATCAACCTGCTGTAGATATTCACGTTCTTCAAGGTGAACGTCCAATGGCTGCAGACAATAAAACTTTAGGTCGTTTCCAATTAACTGATATTCCTGCTGCTCCTCGTGGTGTGCCTCAAATCGAAGTTAAATTTGATATTGATAAAAACGGAATCGTTAATGTATCTGCTAAAGATCTTGGAACACAAAAAGAACAAACTATTACAATTAAATCTTCTTCTGGTTTAACTGATGAAGAAATTGATCGGATGATGAAAGATGCAGAAGCAAATGCTGAAGCTGATAAACAAAGAAAAGAAGAAGTAGATCTTAAAAATGATGTAGATGCACTACTATTCACTGTTGATAAAACATTGAAAGAACTTGATGGTAAAGTAGATGCTAGTGAAGTTAAAAAAGCAGAAGATGCTAGAGACGAACTTAAAAAAGCCGTTGAAGAAAATAATCTTGAAGCAATGAAAGAAAAACGCGATGCTTTAAATGAAATCGTCCAAAACTTAACTGTTAAACTTTATGAACAAGCAGCACAACAACAGGCTGCTGAAAATCCTCAAGCCGCTGAAAGTGGTCAAGATGATGTAGTAGATGCTGATTTCACTGAAGTAGACGACGACAATAAATAATTTGTTCCTTAAAGGAGAGAAAAAAGCCAAAGATCTTCTTTGGCTTTTTTCCTTCTTTATGGGATTTGTGGTATGATAGTGTAGATTTTGAAAAGTAATGGAGGTTAACCCATGGCGGAAAAACGCGATTATTATGAAGTACTGGGTGTTTCAAAAGGCGCCACGGACGACGAAATAAAAAAAGCCTATCGCAAAT
Organism: uncultured Enterococcus sp.; assembly: GCA_946409145.1. Taxonomy (GTDB): domain Bacteria; phylum Bacillota; class Bacilli; order Lactobacillales; family Enterococcaceae; genus Enterococcus_J. The sequence goes on from CAMJVA010000089.1 coordinate 2,636, forward strand.
TATCAAAAAAATATCATCCAGATATTAATAAAGCACCGGATGCAGAAGAAAAATTCAAAGAAATTTCAGAAGCCTATGAAATTTTGTCTGATGCACAAAAAAGAGCAGCCTATGATCAATATGGTCATGCTGGAACGGATCCAAACTTTGGAGCAGGTGCTGGCGGCTTTGGTGGCGGAGGCTTCGGAGGATTTTCTCAAGGTGGCTTTGGCGGCTTTGAAGATATTTTTGATTCCTTCTTTGGTGGCTCTTCAAGACAAGTGGATCCAACTGCCCCAAGACAAGGGGAGGATTTACAATATAGTTTAAATTTAAAATTTGAAGAAGCTATTTTTGGTGTGGAAAAAGAAATTAAATACGCCAGAGAAGATGTCTGCAAAACATGTCACGGTAATGGGGCAAAACCTGGCACTCAGCCAACTGTTTGTCATAAATGTCACGGTGCTGGAACGATTAATGTGGAAAGACAAACACCTCTTGGACGTGTGATGAGTCGTCAAACCTGTGATGTGTGTCACGGAACAGGAAAAGAAATTAAAGAACCTTGTGAAACTTGTCATGGAACAGGACATACTAAATCCACCCATAAAGTTAACGTGAAAGTTCCAGCTGGAGTGGAAGACGGTCAACAAATGCGTCTATCTGGTCAAGGTGAAGCTGGAATTAACGGTGGACCATATGGAGATTTATATGTTATTTTCTATGTGGAAAAATCTGATATTTTTGATCGTGATGGGGCAGAAATTTATTATGAAATGCCAATTAATTTTGTCCAAGCAGCTTTAGGAGACGAAGTAGAAGTTCCTACTGTTCACGGAAAAGTAAAATTGAAAATTCCTGCTGGAACCCAAACAGAAACCACTTTCCGCTTAAAAGGAAAAGGGGCACCACGCTTACGTGGAGGAAGTTTTGGAGATCAACATGTAAAAGTTAAATTAATTACACCAAAAAATCTTAGTGATAAGCAAAAAGAAGCCTTGCGACAATTTGCTGAAGCTGGGGGAGATAAAGTCAGCGAACAAGGTGAAGAAGGTTTCTTTGACAAAGTTTTTGGTAAAAAGAGAAAATAATAATTAAAAAAGACCAACAAGAAATGTGTTTCATATTTCTTGTTGGTCTTTTTCTTATTTCACTTCATATAAATTTTCTTGTTCTTTCGAGGCAAAAGGAAGTTTATTTCCTTTTACAAAAAGTTCTAGTTGATGCATGCCGCGAGTTAAAATAGTGTATAAAACTAAGCGGTCAGCGTCAGTAGTGAATTCTTTTTCATCAATCACACCAATGACTTCATCAAATTCTAAACCTTTAGCTAGATAAGCTGGCATGACTACTAAAGAACGTTTGAAATAATCATCTTCTTCAATGATTAATTGTAAATCTAAGTCATTTTTTAAAAGTTCATATACGTCTTTGGCATCTTGAATGGTTTTGGTTAAAATAGCCCGGCGAATATTTTTCTTTTCTGGCAAACTTTTTAGTAGTTTTTCTTTTAAAGAAGCGTCAGTGGCAAAATAAACACTAGGTTTTTGGCCATTTCTAGGAGCCGCTAATGATTTTTTCTCCAATAAGAAACTTTCAGCAAAATCCATAATTTCTCCTGTGGAACGATAACTCGTGGTTAATTGGTAATGACTGAGTTTTTTGTCTGGGAAAATAGTTTTCACTTCTGTTACTAAAGTTGGATTGCCAAAAATTTGCTGATTCAGGTCACCACAAAAAGTAAAATTACCATTTTCATGGAGTTCTTTTAAAACTAACGCTTCAAGAGGGGTCACATCTTGCATTTCATCAATGAAAATAAAGCGTGCTTTTTTCTCTGGATAAAAAGGTGCTAAGGATTTTCTTAGCAAAACAAAAAGGGGAGCATCGGCAATGGAAAGTTGTCGTTGTTGGAAATTTTCTTTAATTTGTTTTAAATCTCCTTGGAAATCTTTTGGAGAAATGGCAAATTTTTCTAAAAGAGAAGTAGGTAAAGTGGATAAAAAGTGAAGGTATTGTCGATTAAATGCTACATAAGAATAGCTTTCAATTTGGCGCATAATTTTTTTAAAGTGGCGATTGACAATTTGTTTAGCAATTTTTTGGTTCAGCTTCCCTAAGTTTTGGTTATCATCAGATAAATTAGGATTGGCAGAATAAATTTCTTGGAGTTTTTCTTCTACAGCATCTTTTACCCATTGTTTTTTCTGCTCGTCTTTTTTCAATCCGCCAATTTTTTTCAATAATTTAGTTTGCAACAGAGCAATCCGTTGATACAAAGGTAAAAGATGATTGGTTTCTTGATAGTAGCGACGAATTTGTTCCTTAGCTAAAATCGTTTCTCCTTTTATTTTTAAATTGGTAAACAAAGGACCAACAGGAGTGATTTTTTCTAAATAGTTGGTCAAATAAGGGAGAATAGCCAGACTAGCTTTTAAACTAGTCGTGGCAGATTTTTTTCCTTGTAAAAATTCTTCTTGGGACACTTGTTTCACAATGGTAAATTGTGGCAGTAATTCATGGAAATAAGTGGAAAAAGTTTTTGTCGGGATTTGGCTTTCCCCTAAAGAAGGAAGCACTTCGGCAATGTATTCACTAAAGAGATGGTTTGGGGAAAAAAGTAAGACTTGTTCTGGTTTTAACCATTCCCGATGGGTGTAAAGTAAATAAGCAATGCGCTGCATTAACGCACTGGTTTTTCCTGAGCCGGCAATTCCTTCAATCATCATGACTTGAGAGTCGGTGTCTCGAATAATCGCATTTTGTGCTTTTTGAATGGTAGCTACAATATTTTTCATTTGATTAGAAGAATTTTCATCTAAAATTTCTAATAAAAAATCATCATGAATAGTTTCTGAAGTATCTACTAAAGAAAGTAATTTTCCGTCTTTAATTTTAAATTGACGTTTTAAAATTAAATTAACGTAAAGTTTTTCTTTTTGAGATTCGTAAAAAGTAGGACCTAATTCACTTTCGTAATATAAATTAGCAATGGGACTTCGCCAGTCCACTACAAAAGTATCTTCTTTTTCATTTCTCAAAGAAGCAATGCCAATATATAAAGAAGTAAATTCCTCTTCTTCTGTGAAATCAATTCGAGCAAAATAAGGATTTTTCTCCATGACTTTTAAAGTATTAGCTCTTTTTTCTAATGCCTCTTGACTGTGATATTGAATGAGTAATTGTTGTTCATGATCTCGTCTAGCAAAATAGGATTCCCAGAGAGATTCTTGGGAAAAAGCATTGACGCGATTTTCCTTATCCCCATTTGCTAAAGAAGCTTCTTTAAACACTTGCTGATTGTTTTTTAAAACATCTTGAATATGTTTTTCTTCAGCTTTAATGAGGGACAAGGTGTGTTCAAGATGCTTTATTTCTAGGTTTTTTTGTGTCAAAAGTACCGTCTCCTTTATTCAAACTCGAGGTAAAATTATAGCACGTATTTCTTAAAAAAGGGTAAAAAAAATCCGCTAATTAGCGGAAAAGAAAAATAAAACCGATAAATAAGAGAAAAACACAGAAAAATAAGAGATAAAGACCAATATTTTTCTTTTTCTTTTTTTTAGGTTTCCGTCGGGTTTTGTAACTTAAACCTAAATCTTCTTGCGATGAGTCGAAGTTATTTTCTAAAGGAGTCGGTTCTTTTACTTCTTCAGGAAGACTATTTTTTTTAGTGTCAAAAGCTTTTTCCGAAAGTAAATTAATTTTAGCGGGTGTTGTAACATAAGCAAAGAGTTCTTTTTTCTTATTTTTTACTTCTGGTAAAAGGACAATTTCAGAAAAGGTATATTGAGTAAATAGTTTAGGACTATCTTTTTCATTAGCGACTAACCAAAGCTCATCTTTCGGGTAAGTTTTTTTCAAATCAACAGCGCGCATGTAACTGTCTGGTTCATGACTTGAATAAATAATAATTCCTTGTTTCACCTTTTCCACCTCAACTTTTTCATGTTCTTATTGTAACAAAATAATTAAGAAATGAAAGTAGTCCTGTAAAATAAATCATAAAACTAGCGAAAGTATGTTCCCTATGATATAATTTTAAGGAACATAAAAGTACGACTTGAGGGAATCAAGTCTATTTTTTTGTGGTGTCTCATTAATAAAAATAGCAAATGGATTTTTTAGTTAAAGGGGGAAATGTCATGATCCAACGGGAAGTTGATCATACCTTTGAGGTGGTTTCTAAATATCAACCAGCAGGAGACCAGCCCCAAGCCATTGAAGAATTAGCAGCTGGCATTAAAAATAAAGAAAAAGCACAAATTTTATTAGGAGATCGGAAGAGCGTCGTGTAGGGAAAGAGTGTAGATCTCGGTGG
>CAMJVA010000090.1 GCA_946409145.1 uncultured Enterococcus sp.
TATGGTAAAAGAAGGTTTTCCAGAAAAAGAACCTCTGCTCTTTTTTTAAAGAAAACCCTCTTTACTCAACTTATTTTCCTAACTTTTCTAGTGTACTAATTCTTTCTTTCACAGCATCTAGGCGTTTTTGATAATCTACACCTTTTTCTCTTTCTTCTTCAACAACCTTTTCTGGGGCTTTTTCCACAAAGCGGGCATTACTTAATTTTTTGTTCACTCGCTCCACTTCTTTTTCCCATTTTTCCCCTTCTTTTTCCAAACGTGCAATTTCTTCTGGAATATTAATTAAATCGGCTAAAGGTAAAAAGACTTCGCAATCGGTAATTACTTGGGTCATGGCTAATTCTGGAGCGGATAATTCACTATCAATGATCAAGGTTTCAGGATTGGTAAATCGTTTAATATAATGAGTATTGGCAGTTAAAAATTCAGTGATTTCTGCTTTTTGTGGTTTTAACAGCAACGTAATTGGTTTTGAAAGAGGTGTGTTCACTTCTTGACGAATATTTCTCACGGCGCGAATAAGTTCCACTAAAATTTCCATTCCCCGAGAGGCTTTTTCATCATTAAATTCAGGATTCACTACAGGATAGCTTGCTGTCATAATAGATGTTCCTCTATGAGGCATCTCTTGCCAAATTTTTTCTGTTACAAAAGGCATAACAGGATGCAACAAGCGTAAAATTTGATCTAAAGTATGCAGTAATACTGAACGAGTGGTTAATTTTTGTGCTTCATCGTCGCCAAATAATACTTCTTTACTCATTTCAATATACCAATCACAAAAATCATCCCAAATGAAATTATATAAAGCACGTCCCGCTTCACCAAATTCAAATTTATCATAGTTAACAGTGACTTTTTCAATGGTTTCATTTAAACGAGTTAAAATCCAACGGTCAATCACCGTTTTATTTTTCGTTAAATCAATATCTTCAACGGTCATCATTTCTGTGTTCATTAAAACAAAGCGACTGGCATTCCAAATTTTATTAATAAAATTCCAAGAAGCATCCATTTTTTCGTAACTAAAACGCACATCTTGTCCTGGAGCAGAACCAGTGGATAAAAACCAACGTAAGGCATCTGCCCCGTATTTTTCCACCACTTCCATAGGATCAATGCCGTTTCCAAGAGATTTACTCATTTTCCGTCCTTGTTCATCTCTAATTAAACCATGTAATAATACATTTTTAAAAGGACGTTTTCCCGTAAATTCTAAACTTTGGAAAATCATGCGGGATACCCAGAAGAAAATAATATCATAACCGGTAACTAAAGTATCATTTGGGAAATACCGTTTGAAATCTTCTGCATCTTCATCAGGCCAACCTAAAGTAGAAAATGGCCATAAAGCAGAAGAAAACCACGTATCTAACACATCTGGATCTTGTTGCCAATTTTCACTATCTGCTGGAGCTTCTTCTCCTACATAAATTTCTCCTGTTTCTTTATGGTACCAAGCAGGAATTTGGTGCCCCCACCATAATTGTCTAGAAATAACCCAATCGTGGACATTTTCCATCCAAGTTAAGAAAGTTTTATTAAACCGTTCAGGGAAAAAGTCTACTTTATTTTCTGTTTCTTGATTGTCCATGGCATTTTTAGCTAAAGGCGCCATTTTTACAAACCATTGAGTAGAAAGACGTGGTTCCACCATAACTCCTGTTCTTTCAGAGTGTCCTACTGAGTGAACCATTTCTTCAATTTCCGTTAAAATTCCTTGCTCTTTTAAATCTTTCACTATTTCTTTACGAGCCGTAAAACGATCCATGCCTGCATAAATGCCAGCAAGATCATTCATCGTCCCATCATCGTTCATCACATTCACTCGAGGAAGATGATGACGATTACCTACTTCAAAGTCATTAGGATCATGAGCGGGAGTAATTTTTACCACCCCTGTTCCAAAATCCATATCCGCATGTTCATCCCCAATAATTGGAATTTCTTTTTCAACTAAAGGTAAAATCACGGTTTTACCAATTAAATCTTTATACCGTGGATCTTTAGGATTAACAGCCACTGCTGTATCTCCAAGCATTGTTTCTGGACGAGTGGTAGCTACTTCTAAATAACCTGAACCATCACTTAATGGATAGCGTAAATGATAAAAAGCACCTTTAACATCTTTATGAATCACTTCAATATCTGATAGAGCTGTTCTAGCTTTTGGATCCCAGTTAATAATAAATTCCCCTCGATAAATCAAGCCTTTATTATATAAGCTAACAAAAACTTTTCTCACCGCTTTTGACAAACCTTCATCTAAAGTAAAACGTTCTTTAGAATAATCAAGAGAAAGTCCCATGACTCCCCATTGTTCTCGAATGTGCTGAGCATATTCTTCTTTCCATTCCCAAACTTTTTCAATAAATTTATCCCGGCCTAAATCATAGCGGCTAATTCCTTGTTCCGCTAATTTTTCTTCTACTTTTGCTTGGGTGGCAATTCCTGCATGATCCATTCCAGGAAGCCATAAGGTATCATACCCTTGCATTCTTTTTTGCCGAATTAACATATCTTGTAAGGTAACATCCCAAGCATGACCTAAATGCAATTTTCCAGTGACATTAGGAGGTGGAATCACAATACTATAAGGTTTTGCTTTTTTATCTCCACTTGCTTTAAATAAATCTTTCTCTAACCAATCTTCATACCGACCTTGTTCTACTTCTTTTGGATTATACTTTGGCGCTAATTCCATTTTCCCACTCTCCTTATTTATTAAACGACTTTTCAACTTTTTAAAAATTTTCAAACGTCACTTTTTACCTCGTAAAACTGTCGTCAACTAATTTTTCTTTACGTAGTAGCCCGATTTTTGCAACTGAAGAACTTTTTTTATTAATTACTATGCAAAAAAAGCGTCCTAGTTAAACTAGGACGCTTACGCGCGGTACCACCTATGTTATAGAAAAATTATTCTATCACTCTAAAGTTTTACGGGTCTTCACCCACTTGACTCCCAAGCAACCTGTAAAACCTCTAATCAGATTCTTCCACCAAATAATCTGTCGCTTTAAATAGAGTGCGTTTTACTCCTCTTGTTCTTCGTCTGAGTAAAAGTTTACAAAGGTTTTAGTTCTTTGTCAACTTTTACTTCTTTGGTTTTGTTTTCACATCATCATAATAGATTAACGTTAATAATTCTGTGGTGAGATCAATATATTGCATGCTCACTTCTTTTGGCACTGTCAGTTTTTCTGGGGCAAAATTTAAAATAGCAGTAATGCCACTTTTCACAATCTCATCTACTGCCGCTTGAGAATATTGACTAGGGACTGTGGAAATGGCTACTGTAATATTTTTTTCTTTCACTGTTTCTTTTAATTTTTCCATACTTTGAATAGTAATATGATTAATTGTTTCACCAATTACTTGTGGATTAGTGTCAAAAGCTGCGACAATATTCAAATTATCATTTCGCCGGAAATTATTTTTTAATAAAGCTTTGCCTAAATTACCACAGCCAATTAAGGCCATATATTTTTTTTCACTCGTATTTAAAATTTTTCCAAAAACCTCAAGTAAATAAGCCACATCATAGCCATAGCCACTTCGTCCTAGTTCTCCTAAGTGAGAAAAATCTCGTCTAATCGTTGCTGAAGGAATTTGTGTCATTTCACTAAATTCTCGGGACTTAATGCGACTAACTCCTTTTCCTTGGAGCATTTTTAAATAGCGAAAGTATAAAGGTAAGCGTTTTGAAGTTGCTTTTGGTAGCATTTTTAAGCGCTCTTCATCTAACATTATATCGCCTCCTCTTGTTCGTTTTTTCACATTCCTTTTTAGTTTAGCAGAAGAAACTTTTTGGTGCAATGGCTCTTTCAAGGTTTCTTAAGCAAAATTTTTAAAAGAACAAAAAAAATACTCCTAAACTAAGGAGTATTTTTCATTATAATAGATCAGAAAAATCTTCTGTTGTCCCTTTGCCAGATATTTCCGTTACCATGCAACCTTCTACTGCTCTTTCAACTAATTTTTCAACAGCTAACTTACTTTCATAAAATAAAACTTTATCCAATTTTGGACGAGTTTTTGGTTGAGGTGGGGCAAAAATCGTACAGCAATCTTCAAAAGGTTGAATGGATAAATCAAAAGTATCTATTTCTTGTGCTAATTCAATAATTTCATTTTTATCCATAGTCACCACAGGACGTAAAATCGGTGTATTCGTCACTTCATTAATTGCCACCATAGATTGCAAGGTTTGAGAAGCCACTTGGCCTAAAGATTCTCCATTAAAAATGACTAAACCATTTCTTTTTTTCACTAAAGCATCTGTCACCCGTAACATAAAACGTCTAGTAATGGTCATTAAGTACCCTTGTGGCACTTTTTCTTTAATTTCTTCTTGAATTTCAGTGAAAGGAACTTCAATAAATTGAATTGTTCCTCCATAAGGGGTTAATTTTTCCGTTAAGGCCTTGGCTTTTTCTAAAGCTTGTGGAGAGGTATAAGGAGGTGAGGCAAAGTGAACCGCTTCAATTTCTACTCCTCTTTTTAAAGCTAAAAATCCGGCAACTGGAGAATCAATTCCTCCTGAAAGCATGAGCATGCCACGACCAGACGTGCCTACAGGTAACCCTCCAGCCCCTTTTTCTGTTAAATAAGAAAGATAAGCAGCCTCTTGTCTAACCTCAAGACGAAGGGTAATATCTGGTTTTTTCATTTGTACTTTAATTTCGGGAAAAGCATCTAAAATAGCATCCCCTAAAAATAAATTCAATTCATTAGTATCTAACTGAAAGCGGTGATCGCTTCTTTTAGTATTCACTTTAAAAGTTTTACCTGCACTGTAAGCGTCGTTCATTAAAAAAAGAGCCGCTTCTTTAATCTCAGCTAAATCTTTTTCAACTTTAATCATGGGAGAAAAGCTTTGAATACCAAAGACTTTTTTCAAAAGCGGCATGACTTTTTGACTATTAGCCCCATTTAAAATTAAATGCATCCGATCTTTTTTAGCATAAATTTTAATTTCGGGAAATTCTTTTAACACATGGCGCACATTTTGGGCTAAGCGATTAGTAAAACTAGATAAATTTTTTCCCTTAGTGGACAGTTCCCCGTAGCGCACCATTATTTCTGTATATTGCATGTTTTTTCTCCTAAGTGATTAATTTTAGAAAATTTCTGATAAAGTAACGAAAACTGTAATAAAAATTGTTCCAATTCGGCTAAAGTAGTCGTTTCATCTAGACTCACTCTCACGGCTGTTTCAGCTAAGTTTCTTGGAACATTCATGGCATTTAAAGTAGAAGGAACACTAGATTTTTTAGAAGCACACGCACTGGTAGTGGAAATAATCACTTGTTTTTCTTCTAAGGCGTGAACCATGACTTCTCCTCTAATTCCTTTTAAAGAAAAGCAGACAATGTGAGGGGCAAATTTCTCCGATTTTTTTGTAAATAAAGTCACTCCTGAAAAAGTTGCCAAACTATCAATTAAATAATCACGCTTTTTCATTAATTCTGTTTGTTTTATTTTTTCATCCGTCAGCCCTAAACGTAATGCTTTTGCCATAGCCACAATTCCTGGGAGATTTTCTGTCCCTGATCGGAAATTATTTTCTTGCCCACCACCTGTTAAAAGGGGCGCAATTTTCCGACCTTTTTTCCAATAAATAAAGCCAATCCCTCTTGGTCCATGAAATTTATGCCCAGAAAAAGTAGCAAAATCCACTCGATCTACCAGCCATTTTTCTGTAGGAACTTTGGTAATGCCTTGGACAGCATCTACATGAAAATGAACAGTGGGATATTCTTTTAAAATTTCTCCAATTTCTGCAATGGGTTGAATCATTCCCACTTCATTATTCACTACCATCACCGACACTAAAATTGTTTCTTTTTTTAAGCGACGTTTAATTTCTTCAGGATCCACAAAACCTTCTTGATTCACAGGAATAATTTCTACATCAAATCCCAGTTCTTTTAATTGTCGGCAACTTTCACTTACTGCTGGATGTTCCACTGCGGACACTAAAATATGATTACCAAATTTTCTTTTTTCCATAGCCGTTCCTTTAATGACCCAATTGTCTCCTTCAGTACCTCCTGAAGTGAAAAAAATTTCATCTAAAGAAACATTTAAAAGCTGCGCTATTTGTTTGCGACTTTCTAACAGTAATCGCGTCGCTACTGTTCCTAATTCGTGTAAACTAGACGGATTACCAATAATTTTTTCACTGGTTCTTTTATAAGTATCTAAAGCTAGAGGATGAATCTTGGTTGTTGCTGCATTATCTAAATAAATCATTTAAAAACTCCTTTTTTGTAAAAACGCAACTCATTATAACTAATCTAAAGAATTCTCTCAAGTAAATTTATTTAAAAAATGACTACTGAAAATCTTTCACAGGCAAGTGTTCCATTAAAACACCACTCGTCCCTTTTAAATGTAAATAACCTAGTCCATTTTTAATTTCTAAAATCATTTTTTCATCTAATCGTTCCGCAATTCCTTCAGTAGTATAAATGGGCATTTTATTAGTCGTTATTTTCACCTTAAAAAAGTCAGATTTTTTATTAGCTGAAATGGCCACTAAAAAAAATAAATCATCAATACTGCAGCTACCAGCTTTACTAAACTCACTTCGGCCATCTTCTTCATCTAATAAAAAAATAGTATCCTCTTTTTGGTATTTAACTAAAGAATCATACGCCTCTTGCGTCATTTTAATCTCCATTTTTTTGTCTCCTTTTTTAAATAAAAAAAAACACCAGCAAATTGCTGATGCAAATACTCCGGCAGTAGGACTCGAACCTACGACATCATGATTAACAGTCATGCGCTACTACCAACTGAGCTATGCCGGAATAAACAAAAAGCGTGGCGACGTCCTACTCTCACAAAGGGAAACCCTTCACTACAATCGGCGCT
>CAMJVA010000091.1 GCA_946409145.1 uncultured Enterococcus sp.
AACTGTTTGTCTTCTGTTACTTCAGGATCCATTAATTCTTTTGCTTTCATATTGGGAGTGGAGTAACCAATATACTCTGCATTTTGCGCAGCATTTTCGGGTTTTAGCATAAAATTAATAAAATCATAAGCCCCTTGAGTGTTTTTGGCTGTTTTAGGAATGACAATATTATCAAACCACAAGTTAGAAGCTTCTTCTGGAATAACATAATGAAGGTGTTCATTTTCATACATCATGTCCGCTGCTTCACCGGAAAAAGTCACCGCCACACTGGCTTCTTCATTGATCATATACATTTTAATTTCATCAGCAACAATGGCTTTAATATTTGGGGTTAAACTTTTTAAATGCTCTGCTGCTTTTTGAAGTTCTTCATTGTTTTTACTATTTAAAGAATAACCAAAAGTATTTAAGGAAAGTCCGATGACTTCTCTAGCTGAGTCAATGAGCATAATTTGGTCTTTAAATTCTGGTTTCCACAAATCTTCCCAATGTAAGATTTCGCCTTCTTTAACCATTTTGTCATTGTAAACAATCCCTAAAGTTCCCCAAAAATAAGGAATGGAATAAGTATTATTAGGATCAAAAGATTGGTTCATAAACCGTGGATCCAGATTAGCTAAACCAGTGAGTTTTGTGTGATCAATGGGTAAAAGTAATTTTTCTTCAATCATTTTATCAATCATATATTCAGAAGGAATGGCAATATCGTAAGCCGTACCTCCTTGTTGAATTTTAGTGAACATGGCTTCATTTGAATCAAAGGTTTCATAATTCACTTTATAGCCTGTTTCTTTTTCAAATTTGGTCAAAAGTTCCGGATCAATATAATCTCCCCAATTGTAAATAGTTACCACATGGGCGCCTGCTTTTCCTTTAGCGTGATCTACTTCATAAGCACCAATAGATAAAATCACAATAATGGCGACAATTCCAATGAGTAAAGTTTGTAATTTTTTCATAGGAGATTAGCCACCTCCTCTTGGGCTTTTTTCGCCCTTTTTTGTTTTCTCGATAAGTTGTCTTGGGAAATAAAATAATAACCCACCACTAAAATTAAAGAGAATAAAAAGACTAAGGCAGATAAGGCGTTAATTTCTAAACTAATTCCTTGACGGGCTCTAGAGTAAATTTCCACAGATAAGGTAGTGAAACCATTTCCGGTCACGAAAAAGGTAACAGCAAAATCATCTAAAGAATAAGTGAAGGCCATAAAATAGCCGGCAATAATCCCTGGAGTTAAAAAAGGCAAAATAATATTTTTAATCACTTGAAAATTATTTGCTCCAAGATCTCTAGCTGCATCTACCATAGAGTCGTTCATTTCTCTTAGTTTCGGCAGCACCATTAAGACCACAATGGGAATAGAAAAAGCCACGTGACTCATTAAGACACTGGAAAACCCTAATGTTAAGCCTAAAACCGTAAATAAAATTAAAAAACTAGCTCCAATAATAACATCAGGTGATACGAGTAAAATATTATTTAAACTCAATAAAACATTTCGTTGCTGGCGCCGTTTTGCATAATAAATACCCATGGCCCCAAATGTTCCAATAATAGTGGCAATTAAAGCAGATAAAAAAGCTAGTTTAAACGTGTCTAATAAAATGACGATTAAACGGGTATCTTTAAATACAGCAGAAAAGTTATCCCAAGTAAATCCAGTGAAGCTCGTCATGGTTCCCCCATTATTAAAAGCGTAAAAAATCAAATAAAAAATAGGTATATATAACAAAGCGAAAACGAGGATTAAATAAATATTGGCAAAGCTAAATTTCTTTTTCTTCATTATTTAACTCCTCCTTTTTTCTTTTTTTCACCGGTTAAAAACATGACTAATAACATGGCAATAATTAAAACAACCCCAATAGTAGAACCCATGCCCCAGTTTTGTGTCACTAAAAAGTGTTCTTCAATGGCTGTTCCTAGAGTAATTACCCGGTTGCCTCCAATTAAACGAGTTAACATAAATAAAGAAAGGGAGGGAATAAAAACAGCTTGTACTCCTGCTTTCACTCCTTCTAATGACAAAGGAAAAATCACTCTACGAAAAGTATCTAGACTATTTGCTCCAAGGTCTCGACTAGCAGAGATTAAAGAAGGATTAATTTCTGAAATGGCATTAAAAATTGGCATAATCATAAATGGAATTTCAATATACGTAGCCACAAATAAAAAACTAAAATCCGTAAATAAAATCTGTTTCGGACCAATTCCTAAAAATGAAAGAAAAGAATTCACTGACCCATGAATACTAAAAATACCAATAAAGGCATAAGCTTTTAGTAATAAATTCACCCAAGTTGGTAAAATAATTAACATGAGCCAAAGATCTTTATGGCGAGTTTTATTTAAAAAATAGGCCGTTGGATAACTAATGAGTAAAGTGAAAACAGTAATTAAAAAAGCATAAAAAACGGAATTTAAAGTCATGGTCAAATAAGTGCCTGAAGAAAAATAAGTAGCATAATTACTTAAAGTAAAATTCCCGTTCATATCAAAAAAAGATTGATAAACAATTAATAACACTGGGGCAATTACAAAAAGTAACAGCCAAATATAATAAGGAAGACCAAAAAATTTTCTTGCTTTTGTCATTTTTTCTCCCCCTTACTCTTCATAACTTTCTAAGCGGGCGTCAAATTCCTCTTCAGATTCATTAAACCGCATCACATGAATATCTTCTGGTTCAAAGAAAAGTCCCACTTGACTGCCTTCTTTGGCTTTTCTTGTGGAGTGAACCATCCATTCATTTCCATATTCATCATAGCAAATAATCTCATAATGAACCCCTCTAAAAAGTTGGGTGTCCACTTTCACTACTAATTTTCCTTTTTCTGGAGTGGTTATGGATAAATCTTCCGGACGTAAGACCACTTCTACTCCTTCGTTTTTTCTCATGCCACCATCGACACATTCAAATTTTTTCCCAACAAATTCTACTAAATTATCTTCTAACATGGTTCCTTTGACAATATTACTTTCTCCTACAAAGTCCGCTACAAAATGATTAATCGGTTCATCGTAAATGTCAACGGGAGTGCCTGATTGAACGATTTTTCCTTTGTTCATTACAAAAATTTCATCACTCATAGCTAGAGCTTCTTCTTGATCGTGGGTAACGAAAATAAAAGTAATCCCTAAACGTTGTTGTAATTCTCGCAGTTCATATTGCATATCTGTCCGTAATTTTAAATCAAGGGCTGATAAAGGTTCATCTAATAATAAAACGGAAGGTTCATTGACAATTGCTCTAGCAATGGCCACTCGTTGCCGTTGTCCTCCTGACATTTCATTAATTTCCCGATCTTCATAGCCAGCTAATTGGACCATTTTTAAAGCTTCTTTAACTTTAATTTTAATTTTATCTTTGGGTAATTTTTTAATTTTCAAACCAAAAGCGACATTATCAAACACATTCATATGAGGAAACAAGGCGTAATCTTGAAAAACAGTATTCACTTGCCGTTTATTTGCTGGAATATCGTTCATTCGTTTTCCTTTAAAATAAATATCTCCAGAAGTTGCCTCTGTAAAGCCGGCAATCATTCTTAAAATTGTTGTTTTTCCACAGCCAGAAGGACCTAAAAGGGTATAAAATTTTCCTTCTTCAATTTCGAAACTAACATTTTTCAATACAGGTTCTTGCGTGTCCTCGTATTGTTTAACTACATTACCAAAAGCAATAATTGGTGTTGCCACAACTTCATCCCCTTTATTTTTTCTTTCACTACTGAAGATAAGTTTAACAGGTTTTAGGAATTTCGCTAGTATTTTCCAAGAAAAATTTATTTTGCTTTCTGAAAATAAAAAACTTGGAAAAAACACCTATAAAAAGAACCTTCCCTTGACAGAAAAAACCTTATTTTCTATAGTTAAAGCAGCATGAAAAAACATTTAGGAGGCACCTATGAAAAACTTTTCAGCTTTCCTTTTGACTTTAGAAAATGGCCAAGTAGAAGGAAAAATAACTTCTTTACCTCTGTCATTTTTAAATGACCAGTATGTCTTAATTAAAGTCATGTACTCTTCTATTAATTATAAAGATTTTCTCGCTTGTGAAACAAATGGTGGGGTCATTAGAAACTATCCCATGATTCCTGGAATTGATTTAGCGGGTATTGTAGAAAAAAGTAATTCACCAGAATTTGCTGTAGGAGATCCGGTTATTGCTACGAGTTATACCATTGGTGTAAGTGAAAATGGTGGTTTTTCAAAATACGCTTCTGTGAAACCTGAATATTTAGTAAAACTCCCCTTTGGCCTTTCTTTAAAAGAAGCAATGATTTTAGGAACAGCCGGTTTGACAGCTGCTTTAAGCGTCAATGCCTTAAGAGAGCACGGTTTAAACAAAGACAGTCGCGTCCTTATTACGGGAGCTTCTGGAGGAGTAGCTTCTATTTCAAGTCTATTACTAGAACATCTTGGAGTCACACAGCAAACTTTGCTCTCACGAAAAAATTTGCCTTCTTTTAAAAATAAAGAACATTTGACACCAGATGAATTTTTACAAACTCCCGTTAAACTTTTAGGAAAACAAAATTATGATTTTGCCTTAGACTCAGTAGGTGGAGAAATTTTAAGTGCCCTTATTCCCCAAATTGCATATGGAGGCGCCATTGCCGCATTTGGAAATGCAGGCGGGATTAAACTAGAAACCACCGTCTTACCTTTTATTTTACGGGGAGTAAATTTATTGGGAATTGATTCAGTAAATACCCCAAAAGCATTACGGGAAGAAATGTGGACTTTTTTAGCACAAGCACATTTGGATTTCAGCACTCTTTCTCTTTCAGAAATTTCTTTAAAAGATGTGCCTGAAGTCTTAAAAGAATTTAAAAACGGAACCCATATTGGTCGAACGATTATTGCAATGTAAGGAGAAAAAATGAAACTATTAATTACTGCAGGAGGCACTAGTGAAAAAATTGATGATGTTCGTAGTATCACCAATCATTCTAGTGGCAATACTGGAAAAACTTTAGCTGACTATTTTAAAAGCCAAGGACACTCTGTGACTTATGTCACTACAAAAGATGCCCTCCAACCAGAAAATGTCGATGAAAAATATTTTGTCTCTTCCACAGCTGATCTTGAAAAAACTTTAAAAAAATTATTACAACAACCTTTTGACGGAGTTATTCACGCTATGGCCGTGAGTGATTTCACCTTGGAAAATAGTTTTTCAAAAGAAGAATATCTCCAGTTAACAAAAGAAAACACTTCTATTTTTAATGTTCCTGAAAATCTGCAAAAAGGAAAAATTTCTTCTAAGACGGATAACTTAATTTTGCTTTTGAAAAAAACACCAAAAATTATTTCACAAATTAAAAAATGGCAACCTACCACTCACTTAATTGGCTTTAAACTTTTAACCCAAGTTCCAAAAGAAGAATTACTTGCTGTGGCTTTTGACTCTCTTCAAAAAAATCAAGCTGACTTAATTGTGGCTAATGACTTAACAGAAGTTACCAAAGACAGTCATCACGCTTATTTAGTTGGTCAAAACACCACACAAGAAGTGTTTACTAATTTAGAAATGGCCCAAGAAATTGAACGTTATTTGGAGGAAAAATAATGGGAAAAACAATTTTACTAGGAATCAGTGCGAGTATCTCTGCTTATAAGGCAGCGGACTTAACTAATAAATTAACAAAAATGGGATATAAAGTGGATGTTATTATGACTAAAAATGCCACAGAATTTATTACCCCTTTGACCATTCAGTCATTGAGTCATCGCACTGTTCATTTAGATACTATGGCTGAACCAGATCCTGCTTTAATCAATCACATTGCCTTAGCTAAAAAAGCCGATTTATTTCTCGTGGCCCCAGCAACGGCGAATATTATTGGAAAATTAGCCAATGGGATTTGCGATGATCTTTTATCCACTGTGGCCATGGCTATTTTACCCGAAACACCAAAATTAATTGCCCCAGCGATGAACACTTATATGTATGAAAATCCCATTAATCAAAAAAATCTAAAAAGTTTAAAAGAAGCAGGTTATAAAGAAATTGAACCACGAGAAGCCCTATTAGCTTGTGGAGATTATGGTAAGGGTGCCTTAGCTGATCTTGATAAAATTTTGACTACTGTGACGGCTGTCTTAGAAAATACGCGAGGTACTTATGAAAAATAAATCCACTGAACAAATGGTTTACACTGCTCTTTTTATGGGTATTATGCTTTTAATGTATTTCTTTCCTTTTTTAGGTTTTATTCCTTTAGGACCAATTAATGCCACCACCATGCACATTCCGGTAATTATTGGCTCTTTAGTTTTAGGCCCAAAAATCGGTGCTTTTTTAGGCGGATTTTTCGGCATTTTATCCATGCTCCGTTCCACAACACAAATCACCGTAACTTCTTTTATTTTTTCACCTTTAGTTTCTGGTGATTGGCGTTCTGTGGTGGTTGCTATGGTTCCTAGAATTTTAATTGGCGTTGTTCCCTATTTTGTTTATCAATTTTTGAAAAAATTTTCGAAAACTTCTCCAACAAAACGTTCCTTTTCTCTTTTAGCTGCTGGATTTTTAGGTTCTATGACCAACACTCTTTTGGTGATGAACTTAATTTATGTCTTGTTTACCGATCAATATGCTAAAGCCATTGGCGCTACCACAGATGCTTTATACAAAGTCATTATGGGTGTGGTCTTAACTTCTGGC
>CAMJVA010000092.1 GCA_946409145.1 uncultured Enterococcus sp.
GTGTTTCCTAAACCAAAAAAGAGCATAAATACTGGCAAAAAAGCCACTTTAGGTAAAGGATATAAGAAGTAAACTAACGGGCCAAATATTTTTTGCACCAGTTTAACGCGACCAAATAAAATTCCCAAAGGTACTCCTACTAACAAAGCAATACCTAAAGCAATAAAAATTCGCAAGAAACTCGCTCCTGTATGCAGTAATATTTCTGGTCCCAGTTCTTTTAAACGAACAAAAGTCTCTAAAGGAGTGGGTAAAGAGCGATTTTGCGTAAAAAGACTAACTAATTCCCAAAAAATAAGAAATGAGCCTAAACTGGCAAAAAAAGAAACGACTTTTTTCATTATTTGGTCTCTCCTTCCACTAGTTTGCGCAGTTGAATCGTAAACTCATAAAAATTTAGGTCTTTGCGACTTTCTTTTAAACCAAAGACAGGATTTGTTATTTCTACAATATTTTTCTCCGTGACCAAAAGAATTTTTTCTCCTAGAATAGCCGCTTCTTCCATATCATGGGTCACTGCTATGAGTCCCAAGTGGCTTTTTTGTTGTTTATCCATAATTAATTTTTGTACTTGTTCTTTGGTTCCTTGGTCTAAAGAAGAAGTGGGTTCATCTAAAAGTAAAAAATCCGGTTGAGTGATTAAGCCTCTTCCCATGGCTACTCGTTGCTTTTGTCCTCCGGATAATTCTTTAGGATATTTATTTTTTAAACTACTTAAAGAAAAATCTTCTAAACATTTTTCTACTAAAATGTCTCGTTCTTTTTTTGAAACTTTTTCAATAATCAAAGGCATTTCTAACGCATTTTTTACTTTTTGCCAAGGAAATAAGCGCAAGTCTTGGTACACGTAAGAAATATTTTCTTTACTCGTGTCCTCGTAAATAATTTCTCCACTACTTGGATGTAATTGTCCTTTGATTAAAGAAAGGAGCGTACTTTTTCCAATCCCCGATTGGCCAATGAGAGCATAGCTGACGCCTTGTTCTAGTGTTAAAGAAACATTTTTAAAAATAGTTTTTTCGTAGGAAAAAGTCAGTTCGTTTAATTTGATTGACACGGTTATCATCCTTTTTTTATTTTTTCACCCATGGATGACCTATGTTATACTATTAACTGTTGAAAAAAATGTGATTTCCCTCACAAAAATTATGTAAAGAAAGGAAGTTAGTCATGGGATTTCAAGTTTTGTTATATCATGAAGTTCGACCAGAAGAGGAACTGTCGCAAACAACACGCCCCATTCAAGTTAATGACGGATATGAAGATGCTCTCCCCGTTCCTTTATTTCAAAGTCTCTCTCATTTTAAACAACAAATGACCTTTTTGAAAGAGGAAAATTATCACTTGCTTACTTTAGAAGAAGTGAAAAATTATTATGCAGGAACTTTTTCTTTACCAGAAAAATCAATTCTTTTAACTTTTGATGATTGTTATCAATCTATGAAAAAATATGCTTATCCTATTTTAAAAGAATTAAATTTTACTGCCGTCTCTTTTGTGGTGACTGGCTGGTTGTATGACACTCCTGCTCCTTTTGCTCCTGAAGTTTCTCGCACCTTAAGTTTTCCCGAGCTTTTAGAAATGTCAGATGTTTTTCAATATGCTAATCACACAGATCATTTTCACGAAAGACGGGGAACGACTTTAGGAAAATCCATGTGGGAACCAGAAGAAGATTTTGTAAAAGATTTAGCCGCGTGCAATACTTGGGTGAAATATCAAGATGTTTTTGCCTATCCTTTTGGGTTATATAATGAAGAAAATGTCGCTACTTTAGGAAAAAATCATTTTACTTTAGGATTCACCACTCTCACTGGACCTAATCACCAAAACACTAACCCTTTAGAATTACACCGAAATGTTATTCCTTTGAATTTGCCTTTGGAAAAATTTCAACACTTAATTCAAGAAGCGTAACAATTAATTATGATTAAAAGGAGTTTTACCATGAAAAAATTAGGCCTCATTTTTACCTTAACATTAACAAGTCTAGGACTTTTTGCGTGTGGAAATGGCAATAAAAGTACTGATTCTACAGAAAAAACCAGTGCTTCAACAGAAAAAAAAGTAAGTTCAGAAACCATGAACGTGGGAATTTTACCTTCTGAGTCTGCTATTCCCATTATTTTAGCCAAGGAAAATGGTTATTTTTCCGATTTAGGATTAAATGTAGAAATTAAACCTTTCACCTCTCCTAACGATCGAAACGTAGCTATTCAAGCCAAAGAATTAACCGCCACCATTAGCGATGTCATGACTGAAGCTACTTTTAAGAAAAATGCCATTGATATGACGATTACTTCTGGAATTTTAGAAGATTTCAAAGTTCTTTCTTCCCCAAATTCTGGCATCACTGAAATGAAACAATTACAAGGAAAACACGTGACTTTAGTTCCTAATTTTATTTTAGAATATATTATGGATGAATTTGCGAAAAAAGATGATTTTACTTACGAAATTACAGAAATTGATTCTTTCTCCGCTCGTTCAGAAGCTCTTTTAAATGATCAAGTAGACGGTGCCGTTTATACTGAACCTCAAGCAAGTATGCTAGAAGCTTCTGGAGCTCACGTTCTTGGCAGCTCAAAAGAAGCGGGAATTAATGGAGGCACCATTCAATTTATGACAGACGTTTTAAAAGCTCGTCCACAAGATGTGGCTGCTTTTTATAAAGGCTATAACCAAGCCATTGATTATATGAATGAACATAAAGCTTCAGAGTATGCAGAAATTTTAAGTAAATACCAATTTCCTGATGCTATGAGCCAATATTTAGACAGTCAAACAGAAAAATATCCTCATGCTACAGAAGTATCAAAAGATATTTTTGAAAGTATTATTTCTTGGGCAAAAGACAAAGGACAAATTGATCAAGAATATACTTATGATGATCTAACAGATTTTCAATTTATTAAATAATTCCTTCAAATAAAAAATCATGCCCTCAATAAAGAGGACATGATTTTTTATTTTTATCTCGGACGAATTTGCACACGGCGGATTTTTTCCCCTGTGGGAGATTTTTCTAAGGTAGCTTTCGCAAAAACTAAATACCCGTCATAGCTTGCCACAAATTCTGCATTGACGTCATCTAGACACACTGCTTTAGAAATACTAAAATGTCCGAAAGTAAAGCGATTTCTAAAAAACATATTAATCGCTTCTTTCCCATAAACGTGATACGCCGCTTCACCTTTTCCATTAGGACAATAATCATTAATGGAACCATTAGTATCAAATAAAGCAGCTAAACCTTCATAATCTTTATTTTCCATGACTTTAAGATATTCTTCAGCTAACAAAATAATCCCTCCTTGATGGATTTAATAAACTTTTTCTGTGTTCAGTAGGGCATCCGTGCCTCCGTCTACAAAAACAATATTCCCATTTATTCCAGAACTATCTTTACTTAACAAATAACAAATGACATTAGCAATTTCTTCTGGTGCCATTAATTTATCTTGACCAAATTTTGTGGGAATTGGTAACGCCGCTACAGCACTTTTTTCATTTGCGCCTAATTTATCAGTCATAGGTGTGTGTACATTTCCTGGAGCCACAGCATTTACTCGAACACCTCTGGCAGCGCTCGTTGCCGACATGCGTCGCACCCATTTGGCTAGGGCATATTTTGTGGCTACATAAAGTTCATGGCCTTGTTGAGGATTTTTTTGATCCATTTGACCGACAATTTCTCTAACCACGTCTTCTTCTGCCCCATTCACTAACATAGAAGAAATATCTGTTCGTGTAGGATTTTGGGAAATAGTATTGGAAACTGTAGCTACTAGATTTCCGTGCTTTTTCTCCAAAAGAGGCCACAATTCTTTGGCTAAAACAGTCGCCCCAAAATAATTCAAAGAAATAATTAAAGGAAAATTTCCTCCACTCCCATTGACTCCAGCGTTACAAACTAAACCATCTAAACCATTGGGACAACGTTTTTTAACTTCAGCAATAATTTCTTTTCGCCCAGATGACGAGGCCAAATTTCCATTAATATCCCCATTTTTCACATCAATATTAATGGTTTCATGGCCTTCATTTTTCAATTGTTTAATAATTGCTCCACCAATTCCTCCAGAACCACCTGTTACCACATAAACGCCCATGTTGACGCCTCCTTTTTTAAAATACCTTCTCCTTTAATCTTAGCGGAAAATGAAAACCCTAACAAATGATTTGATAAATAAATAATTTAGCAATTGATAGGGTCGTTTCTTAGGAAATTTTTTGTTGAAGGGCAAAAAAATTCCTCCCTAGAGTGTTAGGGAGGAGAAGGTTTATTTATTTAAAATTTTTGTAAGCCAACTTTTTTTCTCATAAGGATTTTGAACCCCAATCCAGTTAAAAAATTTATCTGCATATAGTTCAATATCAATGGAATCTAAGGAGCCAAAAACAACTTTAGGGGGAAGCGCTTTTTTATATAAAACAGAAGGTTTTGTGTCTCCATAACGTAAGGTTAAATTTTCATCCAGACTAGTAATTTTAAAAATTAATCGTTTTTCCGCTGAATGGTAATGAAAATCATCATGACTGGAACCTAGGTACAACTTACGCCATTTTTCCTGATTAGATTCTTGGGAATCATCAAAACGTTTTAAAGGAAAATAAATGGGTAAAGGTTGTTCTAAAAGCTCATAATAATCTTTAAAAACCTCTCTAGCATAATACAAAAAATCAATTTTTCCTTTTTCTTCATACTGTTCCCAAATGCTTTTATTTTCTTCCATTTTTTTAGCAAAACGCAAAATAAAATCTTGATATAAATCAGTGGTAATCCCATTTAAAAGGTCATTATAGGCTTGATTTGTTTTGGCACGAAACTCTTCATCAAAAGGTTTATCAATGCGTAAATAATAACTTCTTCTAGCCGCCCTTTCTGGTAAAGAATAATTATCCGTATTCGTCGTTCCAATAAACACTGGTGAAGCATCTCCAGAACGCCCTCTAAAGTTAGTACTCGTGACAATTAATTCTTCTCCATAATTATCTTTAGCAAAAAATTCATTAGGAATTTCATCCACTAAAAGTGGTGACACATTTTCTTCTTGAATCCAAGCAGATAATTGCTGAACAATTTTTAATTTCCGATTATGCTCCCCTTTAGGTACCACATCATCATAATCTAAAAACGCCAAATAATTAGGGGAAATCGTCGTCATTTTAGACAAAATTCTCAGTAAACTAGATTTTCCAGAACCAGCATTTCCTCCCAAAAATAAAAATTGCGGAATATCGTGAGCAGATTCAACGGTTTTTGCTTGATTTTCATTTCATAAATAAAAGGAGCAGTAAATGTATAAAGAATTGCTTCAAAAATTCTCGTTCCATACTCCACTTCATAATTAACCGTATACTTTTCATAGTTTTTTAACAGGGTTTGAATCACCTTCATCCCAGTCATAATCTCTTCTTTACTTGCTACTTTTCCAAAAGGTAGCAACCTTTTTTCGTCAATAGCATCTTGAATAAATAAACCAGAAAGCTCTTTTTCTACATTCCTTTGACTAGGAGCAGAAATAAGTTGCGGACGTTTGGGAATGTCACTTTCTATAACTTGTTGGGTAATTTTAACCGTGATTTTTTTCCGAATATTTTTCTTTAACGTACTTTCTGCCACCAATTTGGGTTCTTTTGTCCTTTTAGAAATAATCTCTTTAGAAAGTTCATAGACGGTTTCTGTTTTTTCTAATTTCTCCTGCCATTTATCCACCATGAGAGGTTGTTCTTGTGGTAATTCTTTAAGATCGGTAAAAATTTTTGCCGGCAAAATTCCTAAAGCAACTTTTCCTTCTACATCAGTTAATTTCTCCACAATTTGTTCTTCTTTTAACTCATTCAAGTCTTTAGAAGTTAAAATAATTGCCTCTGAAATCTCCTTATCCAAAGAAGTGGTCATTTTTTGCGGTTTTATTTTTAAAAGTTTCTTAGGAAAATAAGGCGTAATTACTTGAGAAATATCATCTTTAAAACGTTTTTCTAAAAGAGCAAATAAAGGATGATTATCAAAGATTAAAACCTCTTCTAACTGTTGAACCTGATTATTAAAAGCCTGATTTGATAAATTAGCTGATCCTAAAATCACTCGTTTTTCAGATTGGTCCTCATTCCATAACAAATAAAATTTTGAATGAATGGAAAAACCAATACTCGGTGCCCACATTTGAAATTTGTTTTTTTGAAAAGCCAATTGATTTTTAAAAGAAAGTTCCCGGAAAAATTTAGGTGCTTCTGCTTCTAAAACACTCACCAACTGTTTTTCATAAGAGAGGCGATTAATTTCAGCATTGGCTTTTTCTAACTGACTTTCTTCTGGAATTCCCACAACTAAAGATAGGCTGGAAAAATTTTTCAAATATTTATTCAAAAACTGTGGGGAAACAGAATAGGTTACTCCTAAAAAATGTTGGTATTTATTTGCATCAAAAACCTCTTCAATGGAAAGGCTTTCTTTTTTCTCATTTAAAATAATATTCGTTTTAGTCACATCAAATAAATTCATAAAATCTCCTTTCGA